>CACXHA010000011.1 GCA_902767385.1 uncultured Elusimicrobium sp. | reverse complement strand
GATAAAAAGAAAGTGTACACCGTAGAAGAAGGCGTGCAAATCGTAAAAGATAATGCCAAAGCCAAATTCGACGAAACGGTGGAACTGCACGTAAAGCTGGGCATTGATACTAAAAAAGCCGACCAACAGGTCCGCTCCACGGTAGCTTTGCCGCACGGTACGGGTAAAACCAAACGCATTGCTGTTATCGCCAAAGGCGAACATGCGCAAGAAGCGCAAAAAGCCGGCGCCGATAAAGTAGGATGCGAAGATATTGTGGAAGAAGTGCTCAAAGGAAAAATTGACTTTGATGTGCTTGTTGCCACGCCGGACACCATGAAAGATTTAGCCAAAGCCGCTAAAATCTTGGGTCCGCGCGGCTTAATGCCCAACCCGAAATCCGGCACCGTAACGTTTGACCTTGCCAACACGATTAAAGCTTTAAAAGCCGGTCGTATTGAGTTCAAGGCCGATTCTTACGGAATCGTACATGCCATTATCGGCAAAGCGTCGTTTGACGCCGCCAAATTGGCAGAAAACGCAAAAGCTGTGTTAGAAACTATTGTGCGCATTAAACCCAGCACGTCTAAAGGGGTTTATGTGCAGAGCATCTCGGTCAGCTCTACCATGGGGCCCGGGGTGTTTGTAAACAACAAATAACAACTCTCTTTTGCAGATAGGCCCACCCTTTTGGGTGGGCCTTTTCTATGAATTAACGACTCCGGTGAAGTTTCGTTTTAGCGGGTAGGGTTCAACTATTATCATAGTTTGAACCCTACTCGTTTTCCGGGCAACTATTTGCCACATTTGAGCATCTTTGCGCCGACTTGCCGCTTGCAGTACCTGTCATCAGTACAGCTTCGAGCAACTTAACGGTGCAAATCTATCTCAAATCTGACAAATCAGCCTACTGAAGGCGTGTTGCGTTGATGTTGCGGACGGCAAAACTACGTCGGTTGCTCCCAGAACTGTGCCTATTTAGTTTGAAAGCAAGCAAAGAAAAACCCACCCGAAAGGGTGGGTTTTTTCTTGGGTGGGAAAGATTATTCTTTGTCGTTTTCAATCATGCTGCGAAAGGTGGCATCATGTGCGGAAGAGTCCGTACTTTCAAAGGCCGCTTGGGTTTCGGCAGCGCCGGAAACAGGCGTCTTTTTATTAACGGAAATATGAGCATATAATTTGCGGATAGACGGATATATCTTTTTAAACGCCGCCACAATGCGCGGGTCAAACGAAATACCCGACTCGCTTAAAATATATTCGTATGCGTCTTCGGTCTTCCACGCTTGTTTATACACGCGGAATTGACACAACGCGTCAAAGACATCGGCCACCGTAATAATGCGTGCCTCTAACGGAATTTCTTCCCCTTTTAAGCCGTTTGGATAGCCTTTGCCGTTCCATTTTTCATGGTGATACAGACTCATTTTGTGGGCAATTTTAAGCACTTTAGAGTGCGCCCCTTCCAAAATGCGGCCACCGTATACCGTATGGGATTTCATGATTTCAAATTCTTCGGGCGTGAGTTTGCCGGGCTTTAACAAAATGTGGTCCGCCAAAGCCACTTTGCCGATGTCGTGTAACGGACTGGCGTTTTTGATAAGCTCGGAATCTTTGGTCCCCATGCCCAACGCACGTGCGAGTAAATAAGAAATAATGCTGATGTTTTTTAAGTGGGCGCGGGTGTCTTGCTGGTCCCGGTATTCGGCGGTGATAGCCAAACGGTAAATGGTTTCCAGTTGGGCCACGTGGACGTCTTGGTACAACTTGGCAATTTCAATAGAACTGCCGGCCAACGTGGCTAACAGCGTTAAAATACCTTCGTCATTTTTTTCAAAAGGGGTGCCGTCTGCTTTATTGGCTACTTGAAAAACGCCCAATACTTTGCCCGAATTGTTTTTAAGCGGTACGGCAAGCATGGTGTGGGTGCGAAAATCGGTTACCATGTCCACGTCCATAGAAAAACGTGGGTCTTCATAGGCATTGGGAAGGTTGATAACCTCGCCGGTGCGCGCCACGATAGAAACTGCATTATTTCCGTCCAAAGGGACGCGAATTTCGGTATGTTCCAAACCGCGGCCTTGCGCAATTTTGGACCATAATTCGTTTTTTTCTACATCTTTTAGGTAAATCGTGCAGCGGCCCACATCTAAAATGGCGGTGATTTGCTGGGCAATAATATCCAGTAATTTATCCAAACGAATTTCACCCGACGTGCGAGTTCCAAACTCCACCAACAGTTTTAGTTTCTGTTCGGCGGTTAATTTGTTGTTTGCATGAAAGTACTGCATCTTTTCACCCGTTCAAGTCTGCAATATGCCGTACCTGGGCACTGGGGTAAAACTGACGCAACGAACAACCCAATTCCATGGCGGCCAGTCCGCTGAGCACAAACACCGCTTGCGCTTGATTTTGTGCAACGGTGCGGACAGTTTGTAATTGATAGGCGTTTGCGTGGGATCCGCGTATAAACCCATACCCCGCCGCAATCGTACCTGCTTGCTTATACCCACACTCTACAAAATTTTTCTTAAAAAGTGTTTGTAAAATTTGGGGAGCGGCTTTTAAAGCGGGGCTAGTGCCTTGCAGTATAGAAGAGGGCATAAACAAAACCGGGTTTTCAAAATGAGGAATCGTTTTGAAGCGTTTGGGTAAAATATCAGTTATAAAAATAACGTGTTGCGCAAAATGCTGTGCTTTTTGTTGCCAGGCGGGGAACCCCTCAAAAAGTTGAGGTGCTTGTTTTAAAAAGTGATACACGTCAATACTGTCACATAATAGCGGCAATTTGCCGTTGCCGGTATGTTGGTGGCGTAATAGTAAACGCCGCACCGTTTTTTGGGCTAGGCGAATATCCCCATAAAGATATTCAAAGAGTCCGCTTGCGGTGTTTTTCCAAACAGCAACCCGATGTTTTTTAGCAGCCATATGATACGCACTATACGCCATTTCGGGCAAGAAAAATTCCGCTTCTAATGAGGGTAAATAAATAAAATTGGGGCGCGTTTGTAAAGGGGCATTAAAAGGTTTAGGAGTTTGCTTGGGTAAAATTTCACAGGTATGTTTCAGCCAACTAAGGCCGGGAAGTGCCGCAAATAAAGAAAGTATTTTTAGACGGTTTATCCATAAACCGGTGCGTACTATAAAATTAAATAAGCGCGGCGAAGTTTCCCGCAAACGCAGTAAATAGAACAAAGAGCCGGGTAATAATGGGGCATTTAACAAACGGCGAAATTCCAACATGTGTGCCGGCGTGGGAATTTGGCCGGGGCAAACCTGGACGCATTTACCACATAACGAGCACGAAGTTAATAGCGCACGCAGTGCGGCGCGGTGCTTTTTGCCTTTTAATTTTCCTTCTAAAAACAAGCGCATGGCTTGGTTGCGCCCGCGAGGGGAGTTTGGCTCCAGCGGGTTTTCTTGATAAGCCGGGCATGCCGAAGCACACAAGCCGCAACGATTGCAAAAACAAACCGAATCGTACAAACTGCGCACGCCCAGAGTGGTATGCAAATGCGTCAGGTTTTTAGCGCGGGAGGTCATTACGATACTCCTTGTAAAGTACGTTGCAAACGTGTCCAAATTTCATTGGGCGCGGCCGGTTGAAAGGGCAAGCAAGCAACAGGTTTTTGTTTTTGGGCAAATACTTGGAAAGTAAGTTGTGTAACTAACCCAAAAGTTCCTTGAGAACCGGCCCATAGGCGGGTCAGCGGATAACCGGCGGCGTTTTTCATAAATTTTCCGCCGTAAGAGACGGCAGTACCGTCCGGCAGCAGCGCCCGTATGCCCAGCACGTGGGCATAAAAAGAAGGCAAAATACCTGCGCAAAATAAACCGCCTAACGTGCCTTTGGTATCGGGCAAGATACTATATAATTTGGCTTTTTTAAGAGCCGCGCAAAGGGTGGTTAATTCAATGCCGGCTTGTGTCGTTACGGTATAGTTGGCGGTATCAATTTCAAGAAGTTGATCTAAAGAGCGGGAAGATAAAATGTTTTGCGCTGTGGTTTTAAGTTTACTGTTTTGCCCGACGATCACAAAAGAAGTATGCTCTTTTTTCCACGTGCGCAGTTGTTGCTGCAAGACTTCTTCTTGGGCGGATAACAAAACCGAAAGGCGGGCTTTTTCCAAAAAGTGCTGCGGTAAAATTTTAAGCGGATTGGCCAAATGCTGCGGGTCCAGCGCGTGCTTAATGCGGGCCATGGCAGTAAGAGTGCCACCGTCGTATTGGTAGGCCATTAATGCGCGTTTTTCCACGCCTACACCATGTTCTCCGGAAATAGAGCCTTGCTCTTGCACGCATACTTTTAAAATTTGTTGCAGCAGTTGTGAGGCTGTACGTGTTTGAAAATTGTTGCGTTGGTCAAATAAAATATGTGGATGAAAATTGCCGTCTCCGGCGTGAAATAATAAACCGGCTTGTAAGGGAGCGTTTTGTAAAATTTGTTGCACGCGGCTGAGCGCGGCCGGTAATTGGCTACGCGGAACGGTACCGTCCCCCACCATGACGTTAGGGGATAAACGCGACATAGCGGCGTAGGCACTTCGCCGGCCTTGCCAAAGTTGTTGGCGCTCTTGTTCGGTTTTGGCCAGGATCAATTTTTGGGCACTATGTTCCCGGCAAATTTTTTCCAGCGCCAGACTTTCTTTTTTGATTTGCGCCGGGGTGCCGTCCAGTTCCAAAATCAGCAATGCTTCAACGTCGGTAGGATAACCCGCATGAGAAAAATCTTCCACAGCGCGCAGTGTAGTTTTGTCCATGGCTTCCACGCAACGCGGAATAATACCATGCGCCGCCAGCGCACTAACGGCCTGGATACTTTGCGCTAACGATGGGAACGTAACTAAAAAGGTTTGGATATGTTTGGGAATCGGTAAAATTTTAACGGTAAGTTGCGTAAAAATGCCCAGGGTCCCTTCACTTCCGGCTAAAAGGCCGATTAAGTCCGGGCCGCCTTGCGTGCGGGATAAAGAAACTTCTGTTCCGTCGGCAAGGACTACTTGCGCTTGTAAGACGTGGTTAAGCGTACCGCCGTATTTCATACACCTTGCTCCACTAGCATTTTGTGCTAAATTTCCGCCTATCGTGCAGGAAAACGCGCTGGCCGGATCGGGCGCATAGAAATAACCTAGCGGCGCAAGAGCGGCTTGTAAATCGCCGGTGATTACCCCGGGTTGTACGACGGCAAAACCGGCTTGCGTGTCAATTTGTAAAATGCGGTTAAGGGCGGTTACATTTAAAATAACGCCGCCGCGCAAAGCG
>CACXHA010000010.1 GCA_902767385.1 uncultured Elusimicrobium sp. | reverse complement strand
CCCCATCACCAAATTCTCGGTTCGGACAGTACACTCGTGGCGCGCGGTCAAGGCAACCAAGACGGTTTAGTTTACATCTTTCAAAAAGACGACGAGCTCTTGCTGGGCGGTCAAAACTTAGTCAAAAACTTGCAAATGAATAAAGTAACCCTGATTGAACGCGAAATCGGCGTACAGCCGGTGTTGGCTTTTGGAAATACGTTTAGTGATGCCAGTATGGTCAATTACACGATTTACAATAACAAGTACAAGGCGCTGGGTTTTATGCTCATGTGCGACGACTTGGAGCGCGAGTACGGTAACTTGCAAAAGGCCGAAAAAATGCGCCAAGGTTGCGAAAAATACGGTTGGATTTGCGTCTCCATGAAGGACGATTGGAAAACCATTTACGGGCCAAACGTCAAGCGGCGCCCTTAATTTCATCAAAAAAATGATGAAAAACTGCTCATATTGGTAAGAATAATTGTTACAATGTTTGTAGGTATTTTTAATTACTATGATCCAAGTTAACCAAAAAGGCGGGCAATTGATTTGTACGTTGGAAGGAGTGTTAAACGCAAGCACGCCTGTGGACTTGCCCGCGGACGATTTATCCGCCCAGAAAATACAACTAGTGGGGCAAGATATAGAATCTTGGAATACGGATTTTGTAGTTACTCTTTACTACGCTTTGCGGTTTGTCCCGCGCGAAAATATCACCTACTCACACTTACCGCCGGGCATGGAACAACTGCTGCGCTTGGCTTTTCAGGTCCCTTATAAAGAAGAAGGAGTTTCCCCTAAAAAATGGCCCTTTTTGGAACGTCTGGGTGAACTGGGTATCCGTTTTTGCCGGTCCGTTAAAAAAGGGGGCCTCTTCTTGCGGGAGTGTCTGTTTTCCTGGGGGCGGCAACTGCGTGGAAAAGCGGTGTACCGCGGTAAAGATTTTTGGGCCATTTTGGGCGATTGCGGCCCCAACTCTGTATTTATCGTATCGCTCATTAGCTTTATGGTCGGGCTCATTTTGGCCTTTGTAGGGGCGATTCAACTTAAAATTTTCGGTGCACAAATTTATGTAGCCAGTTTGGTGACTATTGGTATGACGCGCATTATGGGTGCCATTATGACCGGGGTGATTATGGCGGGCCGGACCGGGGCTTCCTACGCCGCCACCATCGGCACCATGCAAGTCAACGAAGAATTAGACGCCTTGCAAACGATGGGAATTTCCCGCACGGACTTTTTAGTTCTGCCGCGTATGAACGCGCTGTTGCTCTCCATGCCGATTTTAATTTTACTGGCCGATTTTATGGGTATTTTAGGTGGCTGTTTTGTGTGCGTGTTGTTTTGGGATATACCGCTATCGGAATATATCAAATATACGGTTAACTCGTTTAACATGACGAACTTTTTAGTAGGGGTGCTACACGGACTGATATTCGGGCTGATTATCGCGCTATGCGGATGCTATTTTGGCGTGACCTGCGGCCGTAATGCCGATAGCGTAGGGGCTGCCACTACCAACGCCGTCGTGTATGCGATTGTATGGATGATTGTGATGACAGGTCTGCTGACGGTGGCTTGCGCGCAACTGGGGATTTGATGAAACAAAATGTAATGATTCGCACGGAAAAATTAAGCATTGGCTATGAGGGCAAAATAATTATGCAAGATTTGTCCTTTGCCATTGCACCGGGTGATATTTTTATCATCATGGGTGGTTCCGGCTGCGGAAAAAGCACGCTGCTGCGCACGCTTACGGGCTTAATCCCCGCCCAGGCCGGGCACATTTGGATACGTGGGACCGATTTTATAAACGCTACGCCCCAAGAACAACTAGACATCATGCGCCATAGCGGTATTTTATACCAAGGCGGAGCGTTGTTTAGCTCCATGACGCTAGCCGAAAACGTGGCCCTGCCCTTACAGCAGTACACTTCGTACAACCCGGAGCAAATCCGCCAACGGGTTTGTTTTAAATTGGCCTTAGTGGGATTGGCTGGTTACGAAGAGTATTATCCGTCCGAGATCAGCGGCGGTATGCGCAAACGCGCCGGGCTGGCACGCGCCTTAGCGTTGGACCCGGAGATTGTCTATTTTGACGAACCCTCCGCCGGGCTTGACCCCGTCAGTTCCAAAAACTTGGACGATTTGATTTTAGAAATTAATAAAACTTTGGGTACTACCATTATCGTCGTGACCCATGAATTATCTTCTATTTTTGCCATTGGGAAAAACAGTATTTTCTTGGATAAAACCCTTAAAACCATCTCGGCTACGGGTAACCCCCACGAACTGTTAAAAAATCCCCCCAACGCGCAAGTGTACGAATTTTTAACACGAGGAGCAAGCTATGAAAAAAGAACCCAATAGAAAAACCATCGGGCTGTTTTTAGTAATCGGTTTTGCGTTGTTTTTTGGACTGATCAGTCAATCCGTTTACCATAAAATACACGCAGATACCAAAGATATGGTGGTGATGTATTTTAATGAATCTTTGCAGGGCCTTACCGAAGGGTCCCCGGTTATATTTCAGGGGGTGGAAGTCGGCAAAGTGACACGCATTGTGCTGGTAACCGATAAAGATAGTTTAAAGTTTAACGTGGCGGTTTATGCCCGCTTAAAAGAAACAGATATTATCAGTGAGGGCTCTTTGTGGGAAAAATTGTGGAACAAAGAGGATTTTGATTTCTTGGATATTATGATTGACCAGGGCATGCGCGCCCGGTTGGCCTCCCAAAGTTATTTGACGGGGCAACTGCGGATTGATTTGGTCATGTTGCCGGACACGGAAGTCAACATGTTTGAGAGTCCCAAAAAGGAAAATATCCCGCAAATTCCAACGGTTTTATCCAAGCGGGAAGAACTGGCCAGAGGATTAAATGGGCTTAAGGTGCAAGAGATGATTAACCGCATTAATAACGTGACCGAAGTATTAGGGCGGGAATTGCCTATCATGTTACCGGCCATTACCCAAAGTGCCAAAAACTTAGACCAAACACTCGCACAAGTTTCCGGCAGCAGCGATGAAACCATTTCCAATGTAAACGAAGCATTGCATAACGTTTCCGATGCGGCTAAATCCGTACAGAATTTAACCGACTATTTGGAACAACATCCGGAATCCCTCATTCGGGGCAAGAAAGGAGAATAATTATGAAATTACTTAAAATCATCATCCCTTGTTTGGTACTGGGTGCGTGCGTGTTTGGCACTAGCAAAAACGCCAAATTTTACACTCCCTCCGCAGCCGCACAGGGGACCGTTTCTACCACCTTTGCGGGTTTTGTGGGAATAAACCGTATTCAACTGCCCAAATACTTAGACCGCCCGCAAATGGTCACCCAAACCGCAGATTCCAACCAGGTCAATGTATCCGAATATAACCGGTGGGTAGAATCCCCCGCGGTGTTAGCTACCCGCGTACTGACCGACGATTTAAACGTACTACTGCCGGCGGCCAAAATCAAAATCAACCAGTTTAGAGGCGAAGGGTTTGAGAAAACCGTTTTTGTAGAAATTACGGACCTTACGTCCGTACTGGGCAAACAAGCGCAAATGACAGCCTGGTACACGCTCAAAAACAAAACCGGCAAAACCATTATTCAACAAAAGTTTACGGGCAGTGTTCAAATCGGCAAAACGTATGATGATGTGGCCCAAGGGTACAGCCAACTGCTAGCTCAGCTAAGCCAAATGATTGCCAACACCTTGCTACAAAACACACAAGCGGCCCACTAATAAGAAGATTTACGTAATTGGCTTGCAAGTGAAGGCAATTTATGTATAATGGATTTATGACGTGCTACTTTACACAAAGGAGTGAGTTATGAAACAAATTATTTACTGGATTGGACTGATTGTAGTAATCGTATTTTTATACAGATTATTTTTCTAATACATTGCAGGTGTTATTTACCCCCCGGCTTAACCCCCGGGGAATTTATTTGTAAAATAAATGGTTTTCAACCTGCTTTAAACCGCTGGATTATTGAGCACACTTTTACTATAATGAGCTTATATACTTTTAATAGGAGATACTTATGAAAAAAATAGCACAGTTGTCTTTAGTTTTAGCCGCTTTTGTTTGTTTGGGCGGTTTAGTAGGATGTTCTTCTTCTACCGGTAACACCATTGAAAACGACGAAAAATTGACCGTTGCCAAAGCGCAAAAAGAAATTAAAATCGGTATGTCTTCGGCAGAAGTAGTAGAAATTTTGGGCAGCCCCAATATGGTAACGACCGACGAAAAACGGCGCGAAACCTGGGTATATGACCGTATGTCCACCCAAGTTGACAGCAGCTCTTCTTCCAAAGGTGTGTGGCTAGTCATTGTAGGGGCCGGCAGCGATAAATCTTCTGCTAAATCTTCCCAACGTACTTTGACGATTATTGTGAAATTTGACGAACAAAGCAAAGTGCGCGATTTTGCCTACCGCTCGTCTAGCTTTTAGTCTATGAAAAAGCTTCTGTATATTTTAGCGACAGGGTGTTTGTTGTCTGCGTGCGCGTCTTACAAGGACCTGTACGTGCCGGATTCCAATTATTTAGAACGCAGAAACGTGGAAACCCGGGTATTTGACACGACCAATACCAAGCAATTACTGGTGGCTTCGGCCCAATTACTGCAGGATATGGATTACACCATTACCGAATCGGACACAGAAATCGGGCTCATTACCGCCACCAAGGACCGCAACGTAGGTTCCACCGCCGGCAAAGTAGCCATTACGGTATTAGCCGCGCTGAACGGGAATAGCAAGCCGGTATATGACGATAAACAAAAGTTCTATGTTACTATCGTCACAACAAAAGCAGGTAAGCACCAAATTAAAACGCGGGTTACTTTTGCACGCATGGTTTATGATAATTACGGCAAAGTTGCCCGGGTGGAAAAATTAGACGACCCCGCTTTGTATACGGAGTTTTTTGATAAGTTGGCCCAGTCTGTGTTTTTGACCGCCAATAATATTTAGGAGAAGGTATGAGAAAAAATATGTTAGTTTGTTTAGGCGCCTTTTTGTTAGCCGCCTGCGCTACCACGAACCAGACCGCTTTGGAGACCAAATCCTCACAAGTAGCCACGCGCAATTATCAAACGCGCTCGTTTGAAACCACCAACAAATTAAATGTGATGAACAACATTGTGGCCACCATGCAGGATTTGGGGTTTGTGATTGAAAAAGCCGATAAAGACTTAGGCACCATTTCGGGTTTCTCGTTTACCAACCAAACCTCTATGACGGTAAGCGTGCGCCCTCAAGGCAAAAGTATGATTGTACGCGCCAACGCTTCCAAAGGCACCACCGCCATTACGGAGCCGCAGGCGTATCAAAACTTCTTTAATGCGCTCTCGCAGTCGTTGTTCTTAACCGCCAACGAAGTTTTGTAATTCCCCCCTCTACAAAAAAGCCCCGCACCCGCGGGGCTTTTTTAGGTAAGGGATTTAATCACACGGGCCGGATTTCCTACCGCAACGGCATTGGCCGGGATATTTTTGACCACCACGCTGCCTGCGCCGATAACGGCATTGTCGCCAATCGTTACGCCGGGCAAAATCGTACAACTGGCCCCCACCCACACATTTTTGCCGATTTTCACCGGCTTGGGGGTGGCATTGTGACGTGTTTTGGGGTTTAGGTCGTGATTAAGGGTAACAATGGTGACCCCCTGTCCAATCATAGAGCCGTCCCCAATTTCAATTCCGCCGTTATCTTGGAAACGGCAACAAGCGTTGATAAAAACGTTTTTCCCCAACTTTGTATTTTTTCCAAATTCGGTATAAAAGGGCGGGAAGAGGATACAACTTTCATCAATATGACTGGCGGTTAATTTAGAAAATAGCGCGCGCACTTCTTCAAATGTATGATAGCGGTTATTGATTTCCGTAGTGAGTTGGAGTGCTTCTTCGGCATATTTTGCAAACGCCTGTAATAATTCGCTCCCCATTTCCATAGGGGTTCCTTGTTGCATCAGTTCTCTTATTTTTTTCAGTTCCATAATTTTTGTTCCGTGTTGTTTTGAATTGACTATAATATTCTATCTTATTTTTTGATGTGGGACGGCAAGGAGTTGTTGGAAATTAGTTAATAATAATTCCCAAGCAAAACATATATAAAAACAGTAAATAGACACAATAAAATTGCCTATCCCCTCCAATTATGCTAAATTTTATGAGTACACTATTTAAGAAGAAAAATCTCACATGATTACTGCACTGGAAAGCGTTATATATCCCTTTGTTGTTAAATTCAATGAATATCTATCCAACTATATTTTGGTATCCTTGCTCGTTGGAGTGGGCCTTTGGTACACGGTAAAAACCCGGTTTGTGCAAATCCGTTGTTTTAAAGAGGGGCTGTGCAATTCGTTTGGAAAACTTAGCTTATTTGGCGAAAAAAACGAAAACAGCGTCAGCCCTTTCCAAGCGTTAACTACCGCCATAGCGGCGCAAGTAGGCACCGGAAATATCGTCGGCGCTTCTGCGGCTATTTTAGTGGGTGGCCCGGGAGCCGTATTTTGGATGTGGGTTATTGCGTTTTTCGGTATGGCTACGATTTACGCGGAAGCTACGCTGGCCGTAAAAACAAGAATCGTGGAAGAAAGCGGGAACATAAAAGGCGGACCGGTCTATTACATCACCACCGCATTTCAAGGTAAACTGGGCAAATTCCTGGCCGCGTTCTTTGCCGTAGCGATTATCCTGGCCTTGGGTTTTATGGGGTGTATGGTGCAGTCCAACTCTATCAGCTACACCATGCAAACGGCTTTTAACGTACAACCTTGGATGGTCGGGGTTATATTAGTCATTTTATCGGGGATTATTTTGATAGGCGGTGTGAGCCGCCTGGCCGCCGTCACCGAAAAGCTGGTCCCCCTCATGGCGGTACTCTTTTTGGTGGGTGCGTTTTTCGTTTTAACCGTACGGTATAACTACCTCTTTGACACCTTCAAAATGATTTTTAAATACGCCTTTGAGCCGCAAGCCATTATCGGCGGCGGGTTTTGGTACGCTATCAAAACGGTCGTCAGCCAAGGGGCTAAAAGAGGGCTATTCTCTAACGAGGCCGGCATGGGTTCCACCCCCCATATTCACGCCTTGGCCCGCGTAAAAACCCCACACGAAGAAGGCACCATCGCCATGATTGGCGTGTTTGTGGATACGTTTGTGATTTTAACCCTAAATGCACTGGTAGTTATTTCCACGCTATATACCGCCGACGGCGTGCTAGCTAACGGATATACCGGCGCGGTAACCGCCGTACTCAACAAAACTAATTTGGTCCAAAACGCTTTTGGAAGTATTATGGGGACTAACTTAGGGGCAATTTTTGTGGCGGTTTGCCTTTGTTTCTTTGCGTTTTCGTCAATTTTGTGCTGGAACTTTTTTGGCAAAATAAACGCCGTCTATTTATTTAGCAAAAAAAATACAAAAAAAGCCGTCCTTGTTTATACTTTAATCTCGCTGTGTTTTGTGATGCTGGGTTCGCTAGTGTCAAGTGATTTGGTGTGGGAGCTGACCGATATGTTTAATAACCTGATGGTCATCCCCAACGTATTGGCCTTATTTGCGTTGACCAATCTGGTAATTAGTAAGGTGAAATAAGTTTTTTGAGAAGTTATTTTAACTAAGGAGACAACAAAATGAAGAAAACAGTAGTACTCATGTTTGCTGTGTTGTGTTTAGCCCCTGCCGCGTTTGCGGGCAATTGGGGATATGGTTATAAAGCAGGGATCGGCGCTAATAATCCGGCTGATTTAAAAAATTCCCTCCCCGGCCACACCAAGTTGGAAACGAACGGCGCCTTCTTGGGGGCTGAAATGTTCTACGAGTGGGACTGGAAAAGCGAAGCCGATAAGCTGGGCGTAAAAATGGACTTTGACTACTTCGTAGAAAACAAAGTCGAAAAGCAAACCCCCGGATTGTACCAAGAACTTGTTGAGACCACTTATTCTTTACCGATTACGTTGTACTACAAACGCGATAACGGCCTAAAGGCGTTTTCGTGGTTTGGCGGGGCCGGTGCCACCATTATGTACACGGAATTGCAATACAAAGGCAAGAACAAAGATATCAAAGAAAAATACAAAGTAATTCCGCACATTGTAGCAGGCGGTGAATATCGTTTCTGCGAGCTCTTTGCGCTTGGTTTAGAAGCCCGCTACAACTTTGCTGCCAAAGTGAGAAAAGGCGGAGTTCTGTTGTCTGACCGTTCCGGTTTTGGGGCTGCGGTTACCGCTCGTTTCTACTTATAAAATTCTGTTTAAAGCGAAGTTTCACAGCTATCACCCCGGGCATACACGCTCGGGGTTTATTTTGCGTATGTTCTTGCCCGTTTATTTTTTCTAAAATAGTAGGTGTGCAATGTTTACTAAACAGGAGCCAATATGTCCTCACTCATACAATTTGTAAAACTGATTATATCCGGGCGTACCCTAAAAGGGATTAAGTTTAGAACAGAGTTATCTATTATCCTAACTTTTGGCGTTCTGCTCTTAGAAATAGTAGTTTATTATGTGGCGTGGAATTCTATCCCGGATATGATTCAATACGATTATGATTTCTCCGGCGTGCCCAACAGCATTTGTGAGAAAGAGTGGATTTGGGCAAATGTACTGTTGCAACTGTTTATTTGCGCGTTTGTTTTTAT
>CACXHA010000009.1 GCA_902767385.1 uncultured Elusimicrobium sp. | reverse complement strand
GTTTCAATGATTTTGTTAAGTGCCAACATAAAATTTTTGGACGGAGGAAAATTGCGCGCATTTTGTACCAGGCGCGATTCCCAAAACATAAGGCCTGCGGCGTGCAAAATGTCGGCCTGTGCCATGCCGGCCTCGCTAAAGCGTTTGATGCGGGCCATTTTTAAAATGGGGTAAGTCATTTTAGCAAGCACCGCAACCGGTTCTTCCCCACCGTCAATGAGTTTATCAATTTGCGCCAGCGCACGGACTTTGCTACACGCGGTAAGCGCGTTGGAAAGCTCAAAGGGGTTTTCGTCCTTTTTAAAACCGATGCAAGCTAAAACGTCTTGTGCGGTAATGGTTTTATCCTCGCGGTTGGCGGTGAATAAGGAAAGTTTTTCTACTTCATTTGCCAGAGCCTGTAAATCACTACCGACGGACTCGCAAAGTAAATCAACGGCCTCAAAACTGGGTTTTAGACTTTGGGCAGACATACACTGGCGTGTCCATGCAGCCAAGTCGTCTGCTTTGAGTTCGTCAAAATTCACTACGCGGCCGGTTTCACTGCACGCGTCTGCCAAAGTCTTATCGGCCTTTAATTTTTTAGAATCGTTATGCGTAAGCACCAGCGTGGTGGTGGAGAGTGGGTTTTGCGCATATTTGATGAGCGCTAGTTGCTCTTTAGATCCCTTGCGCAGTTTGTCCACTCCGTTAATGACAATAAGCCGCACGTTTGAAAATACAGGAGCGGTATTGGCTTGGGACAGGGCTTCGCTTATGTCTTGCGACGTCGGCTCTGCCTTAAAAAAATTAAAATCGTCCGGATTTAATAAGTTGCGCAGTTGTTTAATAACCTGGGCTTTACGGTACAAGTCTTCCCCCGTTAGTAAATAGACGGGGGCGGTAGTGCCTTTGGCAAGCTCGGTATTTAATTTGTCTGCGCTGATTTTGGACATTAAATCGGTTCGGTAATGGTGGTATATTCTGGGTTGTTCATTACTTTTTTCTTATTTTCACTACGTACGGAACCAAACCCCTCTACGGTGCGTATGACAATATCTTTGGAAAGTTTTTCAAAGATAATATCGCGCGCTTGTTGCTCGGTCATACCGCCGGGCAACGTGCTGGCGGCATATACTTGTGTTCCCAAAAATGCGGGTTCACGCCAGACGGGAGTGTTGGTGGTAGCGTCCATAAATACGACGTCTAACCAAATTTCCATTTTGTAAACGGTGGGAATGAGCTGACTGTCGTACTGAATCGGCATATTTAAGTAACGTGAAATGGTGGTAACCACCACGCCTTGGGCCCCGTCGTTTTCGGCTACAATTTGGTACATGCCGTTACGCAGGAAGGAATCATAAAGTTCGTTGTAGAATTTATCCTCTAGCGCAAATACTTCTGTGCGGTTTAAAATGGGGCGCACCGCAATTTTTTTGATGTGTTGGGGCATAATTTGTGCTTGCGGCGTATAAACGGCATTTCCGCCAGCACAGGCGGCTAAACACAGACAAACACTTAGCAAAAGGCCGAGTTTTTTCATGTTACGTCTCCTATTTTTTAGGCGCAGCCACAATGCTGACCATGCGGCCCGGCACCACGATTACTTTTTTAATTTCCAGTTCTTTTAAGTAACTTTGTACTTTGGCAAGCGCAAGGGCTTTTTGTTCAATTTCTTCGCGCGCGGCATTGCGGGAAACGACCAACCGTTCGCGCACTTTGCCGTTAATTTGCACGCCCATATCTACGCTGTCATCTTGCAAGAGCGCGGCGTTGGCTTGCGGCCAAACGGTGTTGAGTACAAAGCCCGTGTATCCTTTTTCTTGCCAAATTTCTTCGGTAAGGTGAGGGGCAAAGGGGTGCAACAGTTGGATAAATTGCTTAAAGGTATTCTCGGTAATGGCGGGCAGTTTGCTTAAGTCGTTAAACAGTACCATGAGCGCAGAAATAGCCGTATTAAAGCGTAAGTTTTCAATGTCGTCGCCTACTTTGGCAATCGTTTGATTGAGTAAAATGGTGCTCTTTTTAGGTTCTTCTTGGGCAGAGAACTGTACCGTTTCACTCCATGCGTAGATACGTTTTAAGAAGCGGTTAATGCCTTCAATACCTTTCATATCCCAGGGTTTTTGGGCATCAAACGGGCCCATAAACATTTCGTACATGCGGAAGGCATCGGCGCCGTATTCATTTAAAATATCGTCGGGGTTGATGACGTTTTTCTTGGACTTGCTCATCTTTTCCACCATAGAGGTCAGTTCCTCGCCGGTAGTTTTTAAGAAGGCTTTGCCGTCTTTAAAATCAATTTCGTCATAGCCGTGGTAGTTACCCATTTTATCGCGGTAGGAAAAGGCCAAAATCATACCTTGGTGGCGCAATTTTTGGAACGGTTCCGGGTGGGAAAGCACGCCCAAGTCATAAAGCACATGATGCCAAAAGCGCGCGTAAAGTAGGTGCAAAACGGCATGTTCGGCCCCGCCGATGTAACAATCCACCGGGCCCCAGGCTTTTTCCAAAGCCGGGTCCACCAGGGCTTTGTCGTTATGCGGGTCCATATAGCGCAAATAGTACCAACACGAACCGGCCCATTGGGGCATGGTGTTGGTTTCGCGTTTAGCCGGACCTCCGCATTTGGGACAGGTGGTGTTTACCCAGTCCGTAACGGTGGCCAGGGGGGATTCCCCGGTGCCCGAGGGCTCAAATTTTTCTACTTCGGGCAGCCGCAAAGGAAGCGCACTTTCCGGCAGCGGTACGACGCCGCATTTTTCACAATGTACGACGGGGATGGGTTCGCCCCAGTAGCGTTGGCGGGCAAACACCCAATCGCGCAATTTATAGGTGGTTTTGGCGTTGCCGCAGTGGTGCTCGGTAAGCCATTTAATCATGGCGGCTTTAGATTCTTTGACGTGCAACCCGTCTAAAAAGCCGGAGTTGACCAGTTCGCCGTCGCCGGTGAAAGCTTCTTTTTCTACACCTTGCTCACTTTTGATGACTTCAATGATTTTTAGACCAAATTTTTTGGCAAAGGCGTAGTCGCGCTCGTCGTGCGCGGGAACGGCCATAATGGCGCCGGTGCCGTATCCCATAAGTACATAGTCGCTTGTCCAAATGGGGATTTTGGCCCCATTGACCGGATTAATTGCGTAGCAACCGGTAAACACACCGGTTTTTTCTTTGTTTAGTTCGCCACGTTCCAAGTCGCTCTTTTTGGCGGCTTCTTTTTGATAAGCGGTAACGGCGGCTTTTTGCTCGGCAGAGACGATTTTTTCCAAAATGGGGTGTTCGGGAGAGACTACCATATAGGTAGCTCCAAAAAGTGTGTCGGGCCGGGTGGTAAAGACGGTTAAGGTATCGTCAAAGCCGTCTAATTTAAAAACGACGTTGGCCCCTTGTGATTTACCAATCCAGTTGCGCTGCATGGTGAGCGTGCTTTCCGGCCAGTCCAGCTTATCTAATCCTTCCAGCAATTTTTCGGCATAATCGGTAATTTTTAAAATCCATTGGCGCAGTGCCTTGCGTTCAATTTCGTGTCCGCAGCGTTCACATTTACCGTTAAAAACCTCTTCGTTGGCAAGCCCGGTTTTGCAAGAGGGACACCAGTTTATCGGTACGGTGGACTCATAAGCCAATCCCTTTTTGAACAGTTGCAGGAAAATCCATTGGGTCCATTTGTAGTAATTGGGGTCGGTGGTGTCCACTTCGCGCGACCAGTCGTACGCCATGCCGATTGATTTAATTTGGCGGCGGAAATTATCAATATTTTTTTGGGTAGTAATGCGCGGATGTACGCCGGTGGCAATGGCGTAGTTTTCGGCAGGTAAACCAAAGGCGTCCCACCCCATGGGGTGCAATACGCTATATCCGTTCATGCGTTTGTAGCGGGTTAAAATGTCCGAAGCGGTATAACCTTCCGGGTGGCCGACGTGCAATCCGGCTCCCGAAGGATAGGGGAACATATCTAAACAGTAGAATTTTTTGGCGCCGGGCAGACGCGGGCTGGCAAAAAGGTTGGTTTCTTCCCAGCGGGCTTGTTGTTTTTTGTCAATTTCAGGAAAGGATTTCATATTACTTGTATTGTACAAAATTTGGTGCGGGAGGGGAAAATGCGGATATATATTTTTACAGAACGGAAATTTCTAACTAATTTGGCGAAGTTCGAGGCGCAAAGGGGCGCAGTATACTGTCGGGACGGGCGCGGTAGCGCCGAGGTATTCAAGCCCCTGAGCAACAACGAAATGCGCCAAATTAGGACGAAATTAGCTGTGCGGGTGGAATTTTTTGTGCTTTTCTTTGAGGTCTTGCACGTCTAAATGCGTGTAAATTTGCGTGGTGGCCAGGTCCGCGTGGCCCAGCATTTCTTGCAAACTGCGTAAATCGGCCCCGCCTTGCAACAGGTGGCTGGCAAACGTATGCCGAAACAAATGTGGGTGCAACGGCGTAGAGATGTTGGCTTTGCGCCCCAGGGCCGCTAACGCTTGCCATACGGCGACGCGGCTAAGTTTGGTGCCGCGGTTATTTAAAAAAAGCTCGCTAGATACGTCGTGCCCGGCAAAGCGGGCCTCGCGCGCGGTCAAATAATTTTTAATGCGCGCGCAGACTTCGTGATGTAAGGGCACAAAGCGTTGCTTACTGCCTTTACCAAATGCTAGGACCCACCCCTCTTGGAGGTTTACGCTTTCCAGGCGTAAGTTGATTAGCTCACTCACGCGCAACCCGGCGGCGTAGAGCAAATCAATAATGGTAAGCGTGCGGATATCTTCAAATTTTTCAGCCGGATAAGAGAGTAAACGTTCCATTTCTTCGCGCGAGAGTTGCTGCGGAATTTTTTGCGTGCGTTTGGCGGCTTTTAGAAAGCGAGTGGGGTCCTCTTGGATGCGATCTTCAATGAGCAGAAATTTGTAAAAACACTTTACGGCCTCTAATTTGCGAAATATGCTTGTGGGGGCCAAGTGTTCAATTTCGCGCAGTTGGGTGTGGTACTGGTCTAAAAATTCCGGACCGATTTTAAGCGGGTCTTTTTCGGCGGCCTCGCAATATTCTAAAAAACTTTCCACGTCGCTACCGTAAGCGTCAATGGTGTTTTGGGAAAATTGCCGCTCAAAGGACATGTGGCTTTTAAAATCATCTAATAAGTAAGAATCCATGCCCTTATTATAGGTTTTTTATGTGTTCCCCGAAAAGCCTTGACTTGTTTTTTTTTTGCTACCCTTAAAATTTGAGGCGGCTTGTTAGATTTTGGCTGCCCATTATAGGCCTTAATAGGCCGTAAGATTGCTTGTGTGGTATGAAGGGAGGAAAAAAGTGAAAAACAGTCGTGCATTTACGTTAATAGAGTTGTTAGTGGTAGTGTTAATCATTGGTGTATTGACGGCGGTAGCGGTGCCGCAATATCAAAAAGTTATTATGAAAAGTCATTACAGTAAATTAAAAAATTTGCTTCATAGTATGATTCAAGCAGAGGAGTTATATTACTTAGCCAATGGCAATTATACCAATGATGTACATGCGCTAGATATTGGTTTGCCAGAACCAGTATCAGTTGATGAAAAAACGAGTGGGAATGGATACTATTATAACTGGGGATATTGTAGCTTAAATGGTGTTTTAAGTAAGAACAATACCTCTCCTCGTGTTGTTTGTTCCTTAGATAAATGGGGCCTTAAACATGCTTATTATTTGCCGCATAGTGATTATAAATATGCAGGGAAAATGAGATGTTCTGTGGTGGATAGTATTTTTCCTAATTTAGCACATGCTATTTGTCAGGAAGAGTCGGGCCTGAGTGTTCCTAATGACGGAACGAATACTTATTTATGGTAAAGAATAACAATCCCCGGCATAACGCCCGGGGTTCCGTTAAGCTTTGAGCGCTGAACAGGTTGTTAAAAGTAGTTTTGTGTAGGAATAAAATAAGGTATCATTCCCGAGGGATGTTGTCAGGCATCTTCCACATCCGTTTTTACAAGCGAGTGTAGGAGCTGATGTTAAATGCCGGAAATAAACAGACGGAAGCTCCCCAACAGAGGCACTCGGGGATGACCCTTTAAGAGTGGGTATGCGTGTGGCAGTCTGTTAAGAAGGGCTTTTAGCCCCAGGCTAGTAGGCAATGGTTTTACCCGTATTGTGAAAAACCCCCGGCATAGCCGGGGGATGCTTATTGCAATATGTAACTTTTATTTCTTTTTGGCTTTGGCGGAGCGTTACTTGGCTTTTGCTTTCTTAGGCGCTTCTTCTTCGTCCGCTTTTTTGCCGTTGTAGTGAATCCCTAAATATTTCACGTACAATTTGTCTTCAATTTCGTCGGCCAGTTGCGGGTTGTCCTTTAGATACTGGCGGGCATTTTCAGCCCCTTGGCCCAGCTTTTCGTCACCGTACAGGAACCAACTGCCGCTTTTTTCTAGTAAGCCGGCCTCTACACCTTTATCAATAATGCAAGCCTCGCGGCTGATACCTTGGCCTAAAATCATGGTAAATTCGGCTTGACGGTACGGCGGAGCTACTTTGTTTTTGGTAACCTTAGCGCGTACGCGAGTACCGATGACTTCGTCGCCTTTTTTAAGGTTTTCAATGCGGCGTACGTCAATGCGTACAGACGAGTAAAATTTTAAGGCCAAGCCGCCGGGGGTGGTTTCGGGGTTGCCGAACATCACGCCGATTTTTTGTCGAAGCTGATTAATAAAAATAATGCTCGTTTTGGTTTTGTTTAAAATGCTGGTCAGTTTGCGCAAGGCTTGGCTCATCAGGCGCGCTTGTAAACCGACGTGCGAGTCACCCATTTCGCCTTCAATTTCCGCTTGCGGCACCAGGGCGGCTACGGAGTCAATGATGATTAAATCAATGGCGCCGGAGCGGACTAATTTCTCGGCAATTTCCAGGGCTTGTTCGCCGGAATCAGGTTGCGAAACTAAGAGCTCGTCCACATTTACGCCTAAATGTTCGGCATACACCGGGTCTAAAGCGTGCTCGGCATCAATAAAAGCCACCGTTCCACCCATTTTTTGGGTTTGAGCCGCCACGTGTAAAGACAGGGTTGTTTTGCCGCCGGCTTCCGGCCCGTAAATTTCAATGACGCGCCCACGGGGAAGGCCACCTACTCCCAAGGCCAAATCTAAGGACAAGGCACCGGTGGGGATGGCTTCTACTTTGGCCACACTGCCGCCACCTAATTTGCAAATGGCCTCTTTACCAAATGCTTTTTCAATTTGGCCTAAGGCTAAATCCAACGCTTTTTGTTTGTTTGCATCCATATAAAAAATTCCTCCTAAATAGTTACCGGTTTCTTTTTCCCTGCTGCCGCAACAGCAAACGTAAGTTTGTGGGTATCTTTATCCAAATCTACTTTGATATGGCTGCCTGCTTTGGGACGGTTGACCAAAATAAATTCAGCAAGCGGGTCCTCTAATTCCCGCTGAATTGTACGCAGCAAAGGCCGCGCACCAAATTTAGCATCAAAGCCGTTATCGGCCAAAAAGTCTTTGGCGGCTTCCGTAAGTTTTAAGCTTAGCTGACGATCGGCCAGTTTGTAGTCCACTTTTTTGAGGGCTACATCTAAAATGGCGGCGATATTTTCGCGCGAGAGCGAGTGGAAGACCACGATTTCATCAATACGGTTGATAAATTCGGGGTTGAACGTCTTTTTGACTTCGTCCATTACGTGTTGGCGCATGTCTTTATATTCTTGCTCTTCACTTTGCTCAGCGGCAAAGCCGAGGGAATTTCCTTTGTTGGTAATCTCTCTCGCCCCGACGTTAGAAGTCATAATGACCACACAGTTTTTAAAGCTTACTTTGTGGCCCAAATTATCGCTAAGGGCACCTTCGTCAAGCACTTGGAGTAAAATGTTGTAAATGTCCGGGTGTGCTTTTTCCAATTCGTCCAGCACCACTACGCTATAGGGGCGGCGGCGGACGGCCTCGGTTAATTGCCCGCCTTCTTCATATCCCACATAGCCGGGCGGCGCCCCGATGAGGCGGGAAACCGCAAATTTTTCCATGTATTCGGACATATCCAAGCGAATCATAGCATCTTCGTCCCCAAAGAGAAAGGAAGCCAAACATTTGGCGAGCTCGGTTTTTCCTACCCCGGTGGGGCCCAAGAACAAAAATCCGCCAATCGGCCGGTGCGGGTTGCCTAGGCCGGTGCGGTTGCGCCGGATGGCTTGTGAGACGGCTTTTACGGCATCGTCTTGGCCGATAATGCGTTTGTGGAGGTGTTCCTCCATGTGTAAAATCTTGTCCGTTTCGCTCTGTGTTAAGCGCGTAACGGGAATCCCCGTCCATTTAGAAGCAACTAAAGCAATATCCTCTTCGGTTACTTTGGGCATTTTTTTATCGTGCGAGGCTTGCCACTTTTGTTTGAGGTGGTCAATATAGTCACGCAGACGGTCCTCGGCCTCTTTAATTTGGGCCGCTTTTACAAAATCTTTCTTGGCCAGCAGTTCTTCTTTTTCACTAATTACTTGTGCCAGTTCGGCTTGTTTCTGTTTGATTTCCGGTGGCAAAATGGCATTTTTAAGACGTGCGCGGGCACCGGCTTCGTCAAAAAGGTCTAGGGCTTTGTCGGGCATGGCGCGGTCGGTAATATAGCGGTCGGCAATAGTAGCAGCGGCGCGCACAGCTCCGTCTGTGTAAGACACGTGGTGGTGTTCCTCGTATTTGGGACGGATTCCTTTTAAAATCGTAATGGTTTGGTCCACGTCCGGCGGGTCTGCCACGACGGGTTGAAAACGGCGTTCCAACGCGGTATCGGCCTCAATGTATTTGCGGTATTCATCAAAGGTGGTGGCGCCGATACATTGTACTTCGCCGCGCGCAAGGGCGGGTTTTAACATATTGGAGGCATCAATAGAGCCCTCCGCCGCGCCGGCCCCGATAATGGTGTGTAGTTCATCAATAAAAATAATGGCGTTTTGGGCGGCGGATAATTCATCAATGATGTTTTTAAGACGTTGTTCAAATTCGCCGCGATATTTGGTACCGGCCACTACAGAGGCTAAATCCAAGGCCAAAAGACGTTTTTCGGCCAGTACGTCGCTAATTTCGCCTTTTGCCATTTTTTGTGCCAGGCCCTCTACAATAGAGGTCTTGCCCACGCCCGGCTCGCCGATTAAGACCGGGTTGTTTTTGGTACGGCGGGCCAAAATTTGTACGATACGTTCAATTTCATTATCACGCCCGATAACTGGGTCCAATTGCCCTTTGGCGGCCAGGGCAGTTAAATCACGCGTATATTCATCTAAGGTGGGGGTTTTTGTTTCTTTTTGGGCGCGCGGAGCGGGGCGTTGAGATTGCGTTTCCGTTTCTTCGTTTGATTGCGCGCGGAAAACGTCCGGCGTTTTTTCTTCGTCGGTAGCTTTCCCTTCACCCACAAAATTGACGACGGTTTCGCGCACTAAGGGCAAGTTAAGTCCCAGATTGGATAAAATTTTGCCGGCCATGCCTTCTTCTTCGCGAATCAGCCCCAGTAAAATATGTTCTGTGCCAATATATTCGGAATTTAGTACTTGTGATTCTTCAACGGAAAATTCCAATACTTTTTTGGCGCGGGGGGTAAACGGGATTTCCCCTAATAGCATAATGGTATCGCCGATTCCCACCATTTTTTCAATTTCCAAGCGTACTTTGCGAAAGGTAACCCCCAACGTAGTAAGGATTTTGTTGGACATCGTGCCTTCTAAAGCGCACAGCCCCAGTAAAATATGTTCCGTACCTACATAATCGTGATTTAAGCGTTTGGCTTCTTCTTGCGCAATTAAGATAATTTTTTGCGCATTTTCGGTAAATCGTTTGGCCATAAGATAAAAAACCTCTATGTAAAAAGAATTATCTTAATTATATCAAAAATTCTTGTCCCTTGCTCAGCGTGTTTAGGGGGCGGTTTAAGGCCTAATTTGCTATAATAAGAAAGAGGTTTTTATGGAACAAGCGCAAGAACGTGCCCGCAAGATTAAACTTATTCTAACTGACGTTGACGGTATTTTAACGGACGGAAAGGTTAATTTCTTTCTTACCCAAGACGGTAAAATAGAGGAAATTAAATCTTTTAATACCCAAGACGGTATTGCCGCCATGCTGTGCCATAGCGCGGAAATTAAACTGGGGATTATTACCGGGCGACGCCATGCTACCACAGTAGAACGTGCCAAAAATTTGGGTTTCACCTATATGTATCAAGGGTTTTTAACCAAAATCGGCCCGTTGGAAGATGTGTTGGAAAAAGAGGGAATTTCTGCCCAAGAAGTTTGCTACATCGGGGACGATATTACAGATTTGCCTTTACTAAATGAAGTGGGTTTTGCAGCTACCGTTCCTAATGCCGTAGACGTGGTAAAAGGCCATTGCCACTACGTAACCAAGCGCGTGGGGGGGGATGGTGCGTTTCGGGAAATTGTTGACTTTATTTTAGAGGCCCAAGGCAAGTTGGCCCCCATTTTAGAACAAGTGCAAGCCAGTGCCTGGGTTCATGGGGATAAGCCGGAAATGGAAATTATCACCTCTCAAGAAGGACTTAAATAGACGTATGAAAGGAAAATTTATTGTTTTAGAAGGGCCGGACCGCTGCGGGAAATCCACACAAGCCAAAATGTTGTTAAACACGTTTTTAGAGCATGGAAAAGATGTATTGCTAACGCGTGAACCCGGCGGTACGGAAACCGCAGAACAAATCCGCCAAATTGTGTTAGAGCCTGGACTGGATGTGCGCCCGATGGCGGAGCTTTTTTTGTACGAGGCCTCCCGCGCCCAACACACGCAAGAGAAAATTTTGCCCGCTTTGGAAGCCGGGAAAATTGTAATTTGTGAGCGTTACACCATGTCTACCTGTGCGTACCAAGGGTATGGGCGAAATATTGATCTTAAGATGATTGACACGCTTAATAAAATTGCCACGTTGGGTTTAGTGCCGGATTTAACACTGGTGTTTTTAATGTCGGACAAATATTTTACCCAACGCGGCGAATATTTGTATTCGGACCGGTTGGAAAAAGAAGATATTTCGTTCCGCCAAAAAATGCGTCAGGGATATTTGGAACTTACTAAAAAAACAAAAAATGCCTATTTAATTGACGCAGATAAAAATATAGATGTTATTCAGGCAGAAGTAGTAGAGCTGCTGCATAAGCACAAAATTATAGACTGATGTTTAGCGATATTTTAGGGCAAGAAAAAGCCGTTAATTACTTAAAAAAATTGGTATGCCAAAACCGCGTGCCGGGGGCGTTGCTCTTTTGCGGCCCAGACGGGGTAGGGAAGCGTAAAACAGCACTTGAGTTTGCAAAAGCGTTAAATTGCGAAGATATTTTTGCCCGTCAAAATGGGGAAGCGTGCGGGGCGTGTGCCAGTTGCCAAGCTATTGAAAAGGGAACTCACCCGGACGTAACGCTAGTAGATTTTGTGTACCAGGCGCGGCTAAACCTTAAAAATAATACTGACGAAGAAGAACTGGAAAAAGAAGTTGCTAAACAACAACATTTAAGCGTGGATACCGTACGCGAGGTAACGGCTAAGTCCCAACAAAAAGCAGTTAGGCCCGGTTGGAAAGTACTGATTGTGGACCAAGCCCAAACCATGCAACGTGAAGCCGCTAACGCGCTACTTAAATTTATTGAAGAACCCCCAGCCAAAACAGTGTGGATTTTAATTACCAATAAACGGGCAGCTATGCTCAGTACCATTTTATCGCGTTGCCAACCTTTGTTGTTTGCACCGTTAGCGGATGCTCAAGTGGCGCAACTTTTGCAAACCTGTGCCCCGGACGTGACAGATGCGCAACGAGCAGCCCGTTACGGTGGGGGAAGTGTTTCGGGTGCTTTGCGCGCTGCGGAAGCGTTGGAATTTTTGGAAGAGGGCAATTTCGGTACGGTTACGGGCCCGGCCCAAGTGACAGCGGGGCTATCCCGCACCGCGGCTACGGCGCGTAAAGAAGCGCAAGCTATACTGGACGTGCTGGTAGCGGCTTTGCACGAAAAATGGAGCGTATGCGCCGAACCGGAACGTGCCGCACTACAAGAGACACTGCATAAATTTGAAGATTATAAACGCAGTATCGGACGTAACGTGTCGCCCGCTCTGGTGTTAGAAACGGCGCTTATGTCATTAGACGGACTCAATTTAAGAATTTAAGAGGGAATTATGAGCAAACTAAAATATATTACCACTCCTATTTATTACGTAAATTCGGTACCGCACTTGGGGCACGCTTATACCACCATTGCGTGTGATGTGTTGGCGCGGCATTACCGCCAAAAAGGGGTGGACGTGCGCTTTTTAACCGGAACAGATGAACACGGGGCCAACATTGAAAAATCCGCCGCGGCTAAAGGGGTTACCCCCAAAGCATGGACGGACGAAGTGTCTGCCAAGTACCGCACGTTATGGAAAACGCTCAACATTTCTTACGATGCTTTTATCCGCACCACTGACCCTGCGCACGAGCATGTAGTGCAAGCTATTTTTGAAAAATTGCTCAAAAGCGGCGATATTTATTTAGGTTCCTACTCGGGCAAATACTGCGTGTCGTGTGAGCAATATTATGATGAAAGTGAAATGCTTCCCGGCGGCATTTGCCCCGTACATAAAAAACCGCTGAGCGAAGTGCACGAAGAAACCTATTTCTTTAAACTTTCTCGCTACGAAAAACCCCTCTTAAAATATTATGAGGAACACCCGGGGTTTTTGTCGCCCAAATACCGCGCCAATGAAATCGTCAACTTTGTAAAAGGGGGACTTCGGGACTTGTCTGTTACGCGCACTAAAGTAAAATGGGGCGTGCCTGTAAAAAGCAACCCCGCCCACACCATTTATGTATGGTTTGATGCACTGATTAACTACATTTCCGCGGTCGGAGCCGGCACGTTCTTGTGCGATGAAGATAAAGCCGAACACCAGGAAAAATTGGCGTTAATTAGGGCCGAAAAATTTGAAGATTTATGGCCGGCCGATTTACACATGGTGGGAAAAGAAATTTTCCGTTTTCATACGGTCATTTGGCCTGCGGTGTTAATGGCCCTGGGGCTACCGCTACCTAAAAAAGTGTTTGCGCACGGGTGGTGGACAGTAGAAGGGGAAAAGATGTCCAAGACACTCGGCAACGTCATTGACCCGGCTGAACTAGGAGCCAAATACGGCGTGGATCCGGTGCGCGCGTTTTTATTTCGCGAAGTGCCTTTTGGGCAAGACGGCGATTTTTCTATGACCAGTTTTAAAAACCGCTACAATGCCGACTTGGCTAATAATATCGGCAATTTGCTTTCGCGCACGCTTAATATGTTAGCCAAACAACAACCGGAAATCCCGGCGGACATTGCCTTGCCTGCCGATGTGGCGCAAAAAATTACGGATACGCAAACGGCTATTGACCGAGCGTATGAGGACTTGGCCTTTGATAAAGTACTGGAACTGATTTACGGCTACTCGGCCGATTTAAATAAAAAAGTGGCTGACACCAAACCCTGGGAAATGGCTAAAACCGACCCTGAGGGTGCCAAGACAATCCTTTTGGAATTAATTGCTTGCCAACGGCAAACGGCTAAGTGGATTACGCCCTTTATGCCGACGGTAGGCGCAGAAATGGCAAAGCGACTAGCGGCAGGACCAATTGAAAAGTATGCGCCGTTGTTCCCAAGAATTGCCTAATTAAAATTAGAAATGTTGTAGGAAATCAGTAACTTGTAAAAACGCACGCCCCCGGTGGGAAACGGCGTTTTTTTCATCCGTGGTGAGCTGAGCAAAACATTTGTTCAATTCGTCTACTACAAAAATCGGGTCGTAGCCAAAGCCGTTTTGCCCGTGGTAACCTGTAGCAATATGTCCGGCACAGATTCCTTCAAAAAGTTTCGTTTTACCGTTGGGCCAGGCCAAACACGCTACGGTGCGAAAACGGGCAGTGCGTTTTGAGGCAGGGACCCCTTGCAGAGCGTACAAAAGTTTTTGATTATTTGCTTGATGGTCGCAAGTGTCGCCCGCGTAACGTGCAGTATGCACGCCCGGGGCACCGTATAAAAAATCTACCTCTAAACCGGTATCGTCCGATAAAGCCACAAGACCGCTTTGTTTGGCCGCATAGACGGCTTTTAATTGGGCGTTTTCTTCTAGAGTAGTACCGGTTTCTTCGGGCAAAGAGATACTAAAATCGGCTAAACTTTTATACTCAATTTTTTCGCCGTTAGGCAAAAAAGCGGGCAATAAGCGGCTTAGTTCACTAAGTTTGTGCTTATTGCCCGTTGCAATTAAAATTTGCATATTAACGTGCCGCCGGGATAATGTAATCTGTAGAGCGGTGTTGAGGTGCTTTTTGAGCCAGTATATCCGGCTCGCGCATAGCAGCGGCTTCGTCAATCATATTCAAAGCAACCCAGTAAGATTTGAACATATCTTCTTCGCTGAGCCACTCGGTAAAGTTATGCGCGTTTTGCTGACCTGTGAAGATAGTGTAGGCCCCTCTTCCTAATTTTAACATGAGCATGCTAGCCGTTGTGCCGGCGCGTTCGGTTTTGAAAATAGGAGTTACGCCCGCGCGTTCACAGGCATGTTGAGCCAAGGCACTTGCTTTGGGGTGGATATTTTCGGCTACATTTTGGTACTGTTTAAAAACTTGGCGTTCAATTTGAACATCATATTTTTTGGCGATACTATCCGCTTTTTGCTGGGCGTAATCTTTCCAGGCATCAATTTCGCTTTGCTTAAAGGAACGCAAACGGAAGTCTAACTCGGCCTCGCTCATTTTGCCGTCTACCATATTCATATGGTGTAATTCTGCGTATCCTTGGGTGCCGGTACTATTGTTGGGTAACCACTCTTCTTTGGCACAAATGGAACCTAATTCACAGGCAGGTTTCCAGGCGTTGCGGTAACCGTTTTCGGCTGCGTGGGATTGGTGGCCGTTGACACCCTTTACACGGTAGATTACTTTTTCAGCATTGAAGTTAGCAACGGTTACTTCTCCGTTTACTTTACCGTCAAAATCAAAAGCTAAATCCGGGCGGTAAGGTGTTTCTTCAATGTAATCAGCACTACGGCCGACATCTTCGTTAGGTGTAATGACAATTTGCAATTTGCCATGCTTAATGTTGGGGTTTTCTTTGAGCGTTTGCAAGAGCGTAACCATAATAGAAACGCCGGCTTTATCATCGCCAGATAGCATGGTGGTACCGTCCGAAGTAACAATGGTTTTACCTACCATTTGTTTTAAGTAGGGGTCTGTGTTGAAATCAAGGACGTGTCCGTTTTTAAGTACAATCGGTTGCCCGTCGTATTTTTTAATGACGTTGGCTTTGATGTTTTTGCCGGCAATGTCTGGCGTGGTATCATAGTGGGAGCTAAAACCTAATACCGGGGTGGGGTGCGTAACATTGGACGGAATTTCTACATAAATATAGTAGTGC
>CACXHA010000008.1 GCA_902767385.1 uncultured Elusimicrobium sp. | reverse complement strand
GGCGGAATTGGTATACGCGTGCGTTTGAGGGGCGCATGCCGCAAGGCTTGAGGGTTCGAGTCCCTCTCTGCGCAAAATTTAAAAACCGAGCATTTAGCTCGGTTTTTGAATTTTTACATGAAAAACCTCCGCATTTGCGGAGGTTCTCTTTTTTGAAAGATAATTATTTATTTCGCCGGTTGGGCCGGTTGTTCTACGGGAATTTCTACGTTATCTAATACTGAAGTAGAGCGCGATTTGTTGGAAGCAATCGTTAGCGCAATGGACGTACACATCAGCACCACCGCCAACACCGCGGTAAATTTGTTTACGGCGTTAAAAGCAGTCGGGCTGGCAAACAAGTTATCGGCGCCGGACGCACCAAAAATACCGGCGGCAGAGCCTTTTCCGCTTTGCAACAAAACGATTAAAATTAACAAGATACAAGCAATAAAGTGCAACGCTAAAATAAGTCCGTACATGTATATTCTCCTAAAAAGTAAGTATCTATATTATAGCAAAAAATCCCCCGGCTACACAAAACCGGGGGATTAAATTTACAGATACTTATTTGGCTAACGCCACAAGGCCGGGGAGTTCTTGTGGGCAAGAAATGGCCGGGCCTAAACAACAGGCCCGGTTTGTGTCAGTTTGGTAAAACTTGTTCCACAAGAATTTCCCGGCCTATTTCGCTAAAGCTACAAGTCCGGGCAATTCTTTCCCTTCCACAAATTCCATGCTAGCACCACCGCCGGTGGATACGTGCGAAAATTCTTTTTGATTGATTTTGCCTTTTTTAAGCACGTTCACACTATCCCCGCCGCCGATAATAGAAATAGCACCGGCTTTGGTGGCATCAATCATTGCGTTGGCGATAGAAAAACTGCCGTGGGCAAAATTCGGGAATTCAAATACACCCATAGGTCCGTTCCAAAAAATCGTTTTGCATTTTAATAATTCGTCGCGGAACAATTTTTCGGTCTTGGGGCCGATGTCCATAGATTCTTTATCCGCCGGGATTACATCACTGTCCGTAGCGGTAGCAGTTTCGGAAAATTCGCTGGAAACGCGGAAGTCAATGGGCATTAACATTTTAACGCCTTTGTCAGCCGCTTTTTGCATGACTTGTTTGGCTTCGTCAATTTTGGTGTCATCTACCAAGGATTTACCAATTTCCAACCCTTTGGCTTTAAGGAATGTGTAAGCCATACCGCCACCGATGATGAGCACATCCACTTTATCCAACAAATTATTTAAGAGCAAAATTTTGTCGGACACTTTAGCCCCACCGATAACTGCGGCAAATGGACGGGCCGGGTTTTCAAGTGCTTTACCTAAAAATTCAACTTCTTTTTGTACTAGGAACCCCGCACAACCGGGCAAGTAGTCGGCTACGGCACTGGTAGAAGCGTGGGCGCGGTGTACGGTACCAAACGCTTCTTGCACGAAAATTTCACCGTGTTTGGCCAGTTGTTTGGCAAATTCCGGGTCGTTCTTTTCTTCTTCGGGGTGGAAGCGCAAATTTTCCAACAAAGCAATTTCGCCGTTTTTCGTTTCGGCTACTACTTTGTCGGCTTCCGGCCCAATGCAGTCCTTGGCAAAGTGTACGGGCACACCAAAAAGTTTTTCTACTTCTTCCGCTACAGGAGCCAAGCTAAATTCAGGGCAAACTTTGCCTTTGGGGCGGCCTAAGTGGGCAATAAGTACCACGCGGCAGTTGTTAGCCAAGAGGTGTTTAATGGTTTTTTCGGTAGCGACGATACGCTTGTTGTTATCTACTTTACCGTCTTTAAGCGGCACGTTGTAATCTACGCGCACTAAAACTTTTTTATCTTTCAAATCCATATCTTGGATTTTTTTGATTTTGTCAAAATTCATTTGGGTCACTCCTTGTAATGATGTGGGCAAATCTTTTGCCCCGTTAATTATATTTTACAAAATAAAAAGCCCCGCGGGGTGCAGGGCTTTGTAAAATCTAGCGGCAATTTAGCGGCTGCGGGTTTTGCCTAACAAACGCAAAATTTCTAGATATAACCACACTAGGGTTACCAATAAGCTAAAGCCGGCGTACCACTCCATATATTTGGGGGCCTCATATTTGCCGGTCATTTTGTTGATAAATTCAAAATCCAACAAAAAGTTCATCGCGGCTACAATGCACACCACCACACTAATGCCGATAGACAACGGCGAAGACGACGTTAAATACGCCGCGCTTACGCCAAAGAGCGATAAAATCCACGAACCGATATATAGTACACATACGGCCAATGTGGCGGCAAAAATCCCTTTGGCAAGGCCACTGGTTACTCGGATAATTTGAAAGCGATACAAGGCCAACATAAAGAAGAACACGAGTATTGTAATAGCTACCGCGTTAAACACAATGCCGTCCCATTGGGCATTGTACATAGCCGAAATGGCACCCAGCAAAAGTCCTTCCAGTAGCGCATAAATAGGAGCCGTAAACGGGGATACGGAGGGTTTAAAAGTCGTCCAAAATGCAATGCCCAATGCGGCAATTGCAATTAGTCCTGTATAAGAAAGCCACGCCTGCGGATTGGTCCAGCTCATCATCCCCCCCACCACGCAGAGCAAGAGAAGGAAAAAAGTTTTGTTAATAGTTCCCTGTAAAGTCATTGCCGTAGCGGCGGTGTCTTCCCCGCGCACTAAGTGCATGGGCTGATGGGTATATTCATCTTGCGGGGCCGAAAAGCCGCGCTCATGTTGCGCCTTGGCTTGTTTAAAGGCATTTTCGTTAAACATGGGGTTTTGTGCCATAAAAAATTCCTCCTATAAGATTAAAGTTATTCTATAAAAAATGGCGCAAAAAAACACGCCCGTTTTTTAATTAGAACGGGCGCTTTTTGCAGATTGTTAAGTTTAAATTACAGTAACTTGACGGCTTGCTGTACAGAAATATTTTTTAGTACCTGCGCGTTATGAGCATTGCTACCGGTCAATTTTTCGGTAGGCAGGGTTGCCTTATACACTATTTCGTCTCTATTTCTGTTTTTTATTTGCACTGAACGCAGTGTCAAGCGGGCCGGGGTGTTCGGCTTTACCATACCTACGGAAATTTGACCCAAGATAACGGTATCCCCGCTTTCATTAATATCGTCCACCGCTGCACTGAGCGAAGGACTAAACAACAATTCCATGGAGGTCAAATTGTTATTAAAGCCGATAATAACCGCCTTGCCTACATACACTTGCTGGGGAGCATTGGCTGGGTAAATTTTAAGAGATACTACCCGCAAGCTACCATTTACTTTCCCAGTCAGCCGAGTGCCGAGTTCTTTGCTTGCATTAGCACCGGGATACTCTGCATAGGCCGCTACCGCGGTTATGGCTAAACAACACATTAGTGCGATTAGTTTTTTCATAATAAATCCCTCCTTGTAATACTAATAGTGTAACCTAATTCTACAAAATTTCAAGTCCTTTTTAAGTTTGTGCTGCGTGATTAGCGGACCGTGCTTTTATGCAGCCGTGGGGCAATTCGCGGCCAGGCAGAGGGGTCTTGCTCCGTAATGATGCGTTGGATAAAGTCTAAATCTCCGTTTTCAAACACTATAAAATTTTTGGAGGGTTTGGCGTCCCATCTGTGGCTAGGGTAGGCTTCCATAACGCCGTCATTAATACCTATCCAATAAACTTTATTATCTTGCGATACGTAGAGCAACGGATCGTTAGCCAAGCTAGCCAAATCATCCAAATCTTCCTGGATGGTTACGGTTTTATTTTTGAAATTATAAGCGGCCAATTTGCGTGGTTTGGCTTTGTTCAAACCGAAGCGAGAAGTATTTACATAGAAAGTTCCCCCTTTAAGATGAAGCGGATTGGCAGATACAAAACTTAAAATATCAATTTTAGGCATCTTTTTTACAACAGCTGCCAGTTTGGAATTTTTGGGTACACGTACTAGCAAAAAGTGTGGCAACAACGTAAAACGCGGTTGTACAAACAAATTGTCTTGCATGGGAATTGGGATATAGTCGATAATTAAATTCTTAGAACAATTCTCTTCTACTAACCCGGTGTAATAGGTTTCTCTTTCTATGTGGATTTTATGCTGTCCGTTCCACAAGCAACCAGCCCCAGCAATGAGCCAGTTGTCATCTAACGCGTAAGCTTTGCACCCTACAGCGCTTTGATACGTAGGGATATTGTGGTATTGCCGGTAGGAAGCATAATTGGTACAGTTTTTTAATTCTTTATTAGTATCCGTGAAATACTGTTTGGTAATGGGAACTATGACCGTTAACGTGGACTGTATGGTATGTTTGGCAGTAACGGTGCTCTCCAGCTTTTTATTTAAGTGGGTATGTTCTTGCCGGTTGAGTAAGTACTGAGCGTGGATAGGTAAGGCAAGCGCTAAAAAAAGGACATGTAAAGCAATTTGTTTTTTCATAGAATCTCCTTACACATAGAATATAAATTTTTAGCGGTTAAATGCCAGGGCCAAAAGGCCCAAATGAAATTAGGTCTTAGGTCCTATAGCCAATCAAAAACCCCTCGCGGGTTTAAGCGCAAGGGGTTTTTAAAGCTTTGTGTAAACTAATACACTACATCATGCCAGGCATGCCACCCATACCGCCCATACCGGCAGGAGCGTGGCTATGTTCTTTTTCCGGCGCGTCCGCAACTAATGTTTCGGTAAGTAGTACCGTTCCGGTGATAGAGGCCGCATTTTCCAAGGCGGTGCGGACTACTTTGGCCGGATCTACTACGCCGGCTTTTAATAGGTCGCAATATTCGTTCTTGTCGGCATCATAACCGTCGGCGGCGCCTTTCATAGAGAGCACTTTGTCCACTACTACAGCACCATCTAAACCGGCGTTGACGGCAATTTGTTTCAAGGGAGCCGTTAAAGCTTTGCGAACAATGTTAATACCGGTGCGGATATCTTCATTGTCTTCTTTAATAGCTTCCAATGCTTTTTGGCAGCGCGCTAAAGCTACACCACCGCCGGGAACAAGGCCTTCTTCTACGCCGGCTTTGGTAGCGTTTTTGGCATCTTCTACTTTGGCTTTTTTGGCTTTGAGTTCGGTTTCCGTAGCAGCACCTACGCTGATTACGGCTACACCGCCGGCCAATTTAGCCAAACGTTCTTGCAGTTTTTCTTTGTCATATTCGCTGGTAGAATTTTCAATTTGTTTGCGGATTTGAGCGGTGCGGGCCTCAATGGCGGCTTTGTCACCTTTGCCGGAAACAATGGTGGTATTTTCTTTGTCAATGACAACGCGGGCACATTGGCCGAGCATGGGGAGCTCTGCTTTGTCTAGCTTCATGCCGCGCTCTTCGCTAATGACGTTGCCGCCGGTTAAAATGGCAATATCTTCCAGCATTTCTTTGCGGCGGTCGCCAAAACCGGGGGCTTTTACAGCGCAGCCTTTTAATGTGCCACGCAATTTGTTGACAACCAAAGTAGCCAACGCTTCGCCGTCTACATCTTCGGCTACGATTAAGAATTGTTTACCGCTTTGTACGATTTTTTCCAAAATCGGCAATAGTTCGTTCATGGCCGAAATTTTCTTATCGGTAATGATAATGTATGGGTTTTCAAGCACGCATTCCATGCGTTCGGAATCGGTCACAAAGTAAGGGGAAATATAACCGCGGTCAAATTGCATACCTTCCACAATATCCAATTGCGTGGTAGCGGTTTTGCCTTCTTCTACGGTGATGACACCTTCGGCACCTACTTTTTCAATGGCTTCGGCAATCATATTGCCAATTTCGCGGTCGTTGGAAGAAATGGTAGCAATTTGTGCTTTTTCTTCTTTGGTTTTGACCGGTTTGTGCATTTTTTCCAAAGCTTCTTTGGTGACTTCTACGGCTTTTTCAATACCTTTTTTAACTAAGGTCGGGTTGGCACCGGCAGTGATATTTTTAATACCTTCAGTCAGCATCGCATTGGCCAAAACGGTAGCGGTGGTGGTACCGTCGCCGGCTACATCGTTGGTTTTGGAAGCTACTTCGCGGATAAGCTGCGCGCCCATGTTTTCAAACTTATCTTCCAGTTCAATGTCTTTGGCAATGGTCACGCCGTCGTCAATAATAAGCGGAGAGCCGAATTTTTTTTCCAGCACTACGCTGCGGCCCTTAGGCCCTAAAGTTACACGCACGGCATTTGCAACTTTTTCAATGCCCGTTTTCATTTTGGCGCGGGCTTCGTCGCCATAAACAATTTGTTTAGCCATAAAATTTTATCTCCTTATAATTACCCTAAAATGCCCAAGATTTCGTCCTGGTGCAAGATTAAAAACGTTTCGTCGTCCAATTTTACTTCCGTACCGGAATATTTCCCGTACAGTACGCGGTCTCCTTTTTTAACGTCCATGGCGGCGCGTTCGCCTTTGTCGGTCAGTTTACCGGCGCCCACGGCTAATACTTCGCCTTCCATGGGTTTTTCTTTAGCGGTATCGGGGATGATGATTCCCCCTTTCATGGTTTCCCGTTCAATCGGTTTTACAAACACGCGGTCACCCAACGGTTTGAATTTAATTTCTGCCATATAATTTCCTCCTAAAATTAGCTTTTAATAGAGTGTTTTTATTTTAGCACTCGTTTTGGCTTAATGCTAGTTTAGCATTATCAAACAAAATTGTCAACCTCTTTTTTAGAGTGCTAAAAAAGGGAGATTCTAAAACGCCTTTTGGATATTATTTAGTGCATGGTGACCGTCTTCTTTTAAGTATTTGGCAAACAAATAGCGTAACGTTTTGGCTACTTGTTGCGGGTTTTTGCTATGAGTCAGCGCACGCATATCCACGCGCAAGACGTTGCTAATGTCTTGGGCATCTTCTTCGGTCGCGGGAACCACTTGTTCAATGTGGATGTGAATCCACCCTTGTTTGATTTCGTGGAGCAGCTCATGCGCGCCTAGGCGGATTTCCCACCCGGCGGGTGTCAAAGCATCAATAACTGCGCTCATTTCTTTGTCGGTTACACCTTGTCGGACGAGCAGATTATATACCAGATCCTCGTCTCCGTCCAACTCAATATGCGGGCTGTTTAATTGGTAGGCGCTGGCGGCATTTACTTGCGCAATCCCTTGGGTTTCAACACGTTGTGAAAGTCCTCGGCGCGCGGCAGACGTGGGTTATTGCCGCGATAGATGACTCGGTAATAGTCCGGTCCGTCTTGCCCCAGTTGCATACCGTTTATTTGCTCTAACACGTTAGAGATATTGACGTTCGTTGCACCGGGCACTTGATTGCGCACCGCATTAAGCACGGTATTAAAGGCCATTTGCGTTTGTGGCGTGGTAATGATGTGCTTTTGGTTTTGCTCCCACCATACGCCTTCAAAATTTTCCCACAGGGTAAGCATATTGTCTGCCATTTGTTCAATGGCTTGTTGTTCTTCGGCGGGCAGTTGTTCCAATTCTTTCGCTACTTCTTTTTTGGGTAAGATTCTTCTTGTTCGTGCATTTCGTCAAGGGTGCGGCGGTGCTTTTTGAATAATCCGGGGAATTTGTCCCAATCTACTTCGCCACGTTTGACGCGCTCACTCCATTGTTTGATTTCATAAATCTTTTGCAAATATGGGTCTGTATATTTGCCGTCAGTGGTCATGGTGGACTCATAATAACGAAGACGTTGATATATGATACTTTGTAGAGAATTTTCTGCCCTTGTTGGATAATGTCCATATTCTTTAATATGGGTTGTCAAGGCAGTGTATAACTGTTGTGTGGTTTGTGTTTCTGATTGCAGACGGTTTTCTTTTATGTAGGTCTGTACAAGCGGGTGCGTATGGTAGCGGTAAAGTCCTTGTCCAATATTCACCTCTTGTACTTCTTGCGGTGTCATTTCTTCGCGGGCAAGTATGTGTCCGTGGTCTCCATATATCTGTGAGCGTGGTTTGGTAGGATATTGCCGGGCTAATTCTACATATTCTTCCGGGGTTTTACTTTTGGCGTATAAACGGTTTTCCTGCAGATAGGCCTTTACAAATGGGTGATTGCGGTGTTTGTAAAGTCCCATTCCGATATTCACCTCTTGCACTTCTTTCGGTGTCATTTCCGCGCGCGAAAGTTTGTGCCCGTCTTTCCATATCTCTGCGCGCGGTTTAGTAGGATATTGTCTGGCTAGGGTTACATATTCTTCCGGGGTTTTACTTTCGGCGTATAGGCGGTTTTCCTGCAGGTAGGCCTTTACAAGTGGATGATTGAGATAGCGGTTAAGTCCTTTTCCAATATTGACCTCGTGTACCTCTTCAGGCGTCATTTCTTTGTAGGAAAGGAGAACGCCTCCCCTGCATATGTTTTGAAGTGGTTTTGTTCCTTTAGAGCAGGAAAATCCAGTCGCTTTCATACGGAAAAAATAAATTTTAAACGTAAATCCTTTTATTCCTTTTCCTCCAATTAGTTGCTTTATTTGTTTATCCGTAAAACTGACGCCGCTATTTTGTAAAAAGGTTAAAAACCGGGCCTCATAATCCCACTCGTATTTGTTGCGCGCTTTTAATTCACCGTCTTCGCCGCGTACAAACATCCACTCGTCCGTGTCGGCAAATGCTTTTTCTACGGCGTCAAGTTGTTCCGGGCTAAACTTTCCCCCCAACTCTTGCCGCCACGTGGGGAAGTACTGAGCTAATACTTGCGTGCCCGTTAAATTGGTGCCGGTGTCTTGCACCGCCGCAGGGATCGGCGCCGCTTGCGGTGTATTTACAGGCGCAACCTGCGGTGCTGTTACTGCCTTTTGGGTTACCACACGCTCTACTTGCGCGGCTACCTTGGGTTTTACAACGGGTACCGTCGGTGTTTTGGGTAGGACTGTTTTAGGAGCAAGGGTTTTGATTCTTTTAAGTTTAGGTAGTTTCTTGGGCCCGGCAAAAGCAACGTCCGCGCTTGCCAATACCACAAGCGCGCTCAGTAGGACGGAAAACACTTTATAGGCCCATACTTTCATACTTATATTGTAGAGCAAATAAGACGGTAACACCAGGGTCTTTGGTCCCAATTTGTGCCTGGGCCTTTATGACCTAATTGCAGACAAAAAAAACCCCTGCATTTGCAGGGGATTTACATTAGGAAATACAAAGATTACTTAAACATCTGTCTAAGCCGTTGCATAAACGTCAGTTTTTGAGGTGGCAAAATTTTAATCAGCACACAAGAAATGTTGTCTTGCCCGTCTTTATCATTAGAATCGTGCACCAATTGCTTGCATAGTTTAACAAGCGGCATAGCTTTACCGGCACACAAAATGGCGGCAATTTGATCTTCGTTTAGCCCCTTATAAAGCCCGTCAGAGCAGAGGAGCAATACGTCCCCCTCGTGCACCGGGAATTTTAAGAGGTCAAACTCAATGTTTTTCTTAATCCCCATCGCGCGGGTTAAAATATTTTGAATTTTGGAGTGGTCGGCTTCTTGCTTGGTTAGTAATCCGCGGCGGATATGTTCCATAGCTAGGGAGTGGTCCGTCGTGATTTGGATAATTTTATTATTGCGCAGCAGGTACAAGCGCGAATCCCCCACATGTACCGCAGTAGCACAATTTTTTTCTACTAGCACCCCGGTAAGAGTAGTGCCCATCATGCGGTAAGTGTCCGACGATTGCGCGGTGGAATAGATAGCCGCATTAGCTAGGTTGGCAGCTAATAAAATTTTGCGTTCCGTAGGGGATAACTTGGGTAAGAAATTGGTGGGAATTTGCAGTTTATTGTTATCAATTTTACGTACCGTTTCCGCCAGCACGGAAACGGCAATATTGCTGGCAATTTCCCCGGCGCTATGCCCTCCCATACCATCGGCTACTACGCCAAGGCTCAAATCCGACGAAATGAGCACGCTGTCTTCATTTTTTTCGCGGATTTTGCCAATATCGGTTACTGCGGCAAATTCTATATCAAAGTTTGCCATATACTATTTCTCTTCAAAGAAGATAGCACTCCCGCAGGAAAAGATTCCCAGTAAAATAAGTAGCATCATTAGGAATGTGTATGCGCCGTTATCTTGGGCATCTTGGTTAAAGTTTTCTACAGGAAGTAGCAAAGCATAGTTCCATATAGCCCAGTTAACTTTGCTTTCTCCGGCGGTATAATGGTAAATTAACAAGCGCGTAAATAAGGAGCGATTGACTTCATCAAATAAATTCGGAGCAATCCGTTCCAATTGTTTGTTAAAAAAGGCTTCGCGCGTGTCTGCTTTCATCATCGATATTTCGTTTGTTTTATCAAAAGAAGCAAATGCACTGCGGCGAGAGTCAATGCCTAGTTCTTTTTCCATTTCCGCGTTTTGTTTGGCAATGTCAAGGTTTTTTATGTCTATATTTGTAAGTAAAGCGACAGTCGTTTTATGCAACGCAACCGGCAGCCCAGACACCGTATAAATCCACATGCTCGCACTTGCCACCAACAGGAATACCAAAGGCATAATAACGCTCATTTTTTCCTGACGGTTAATTAAGTAATAAATAGAAACTACCGCACTAAATAACGAAACGAAAAACAGAATCTTAAAAGAAGGTATATCCAT
>CACXHA010000007.1 GCA_902767385.1 uncultured Elusimicrobium sp. | reverse complement strand
GTAAACACCCAACCGATTTTATCGGGCAAAAAATTACAACAATATTCCAGCCCCAGCGCAATTACGCCGCCCAAGATAACAGTAAGTAATGCAAATACAAGTCCGCGCATAAAAAACTCCTTTTACAAAACGGGTCAATTTAATGTTATTGTATCTTTTTTAATGGGGATTGGGGCATTTTGTTTGCCGTCTTCTTGGTCCGTTAAGCTACGGCGCATATTAAAAAACCCAAGCCCGGCTAGTACCGCTACCGCCCCCACCACCAACCAGGGAAGTGCCAGCCACGTGGGAGCTAAAGCATCACTTAATATACCCGCCATAAAAAAACCCGCGGCCGAGCCAAAATTATAAAACACCATCAGCATCCCCAAGTACCGCCCGCGCGTTTCGCGAGAAGCAATATTAGACACGAGCGTTTGCTCGCCGGGGGATACAATCAGTTCCCCCACCCCAGCTAGAAACACCCCTAAAGCAATTAAATAAAATGAATCAAAAAAACCGACCGAGCCAAACCCCATCGCATAAAGCAAACATCCAATTAACATGGCAGTAGAAAGCCGGCGTTTTGCCATCCATTTAGTAGCCCATACTTGCAGAAGCACCACCACCGCCCCGTTAATGGTAAAGAACCAACCGATATAATACTCCGGCATATGTAAATACTGCTTACAATGCACCGAAAGGCCTACCACCAGTTGTGAATTGACCGCCGTAATCATGACCACATACAAACAAATTTTCGCAAGACGTGTGTCTTTGAGCGACAGTAACGTGGAAACAAAACTGGGTTTACGCCGCACTTTTTGAATCCGTTTGCGGTCGTGCACTAAACGGGAAACATACAAAATGGTAACACCGTACAAAATGGCGGTAAAAAAGAACGCCATGCTATACGAATAGCGCACCAAAAAACCACCTACGGCCGGCCCTAGCGCCCAACCAATGTTGAGCCCTATGCGGATAATACCAAACGCCTCTACCCGATTTTTACCGGTAGTGTTATCGGTCACCCACGCGTTGGCAGCCGGGCGGAAAAATGCACCTAAGAAAGTGGTTAAAAAATAAGTAGTAAGCACCCATACTTCACCCGCTTGAAATTCAATACATAGCCCTAAACCAAACATGGCTATAATTTGAGAAAAAAGCCCCCACATCATCACCGATTTACGACCAAATACATCTGCCAGTTCGCCCGAAATAGCACTAGACACACAGCGAGACAAACCCGCTAAAGCAATAATTAACCCTGCCAGTGCCGGAGCTACCTGCCGTTGGGTAATCAAATAAATCGTAAAGAAGGGAAGTGAAAGACCATAGCCAAAAAGCAAAATTCCATTGGCTATAGAAACCACTATCATACTTTTACGAATATAAGTGTGCATACCTATATTTTATGAAATTTAAAGCCCCCACGCTTTAGCGGCGCAGGGGCTTATAAATGTACTTATGCGTAGATTAAGGCCAAATATTAAGTTTGGTGACCTTATCGTTACGACGTACTTTCGGTTCGCCTACCAATTCTTGGATATAGGCCTCACACACATAGACCTTGGTACCCGGACACAAACGCCCACCGACTACATTATTTTCGTTATCGGCTAAGGTAACGTGCGCATAGACCATGGGGCGGTTATCCTGAATACTGATATTGCCTTGCAGGTTGACTAATTCTAACTCCTCATCAAAGAGGCTTTTTTCCATTTTTTTCTTGCTTTGGTCGTAGTAGGCAATCGTCGCGTTGGAAACACTTCCCACCGCCGATACAATGCCGCATTTAACCTGATTGTCGTGGCAAAAATCAATGAGTTCTTCCAACAAGTCCTTGCCTTTGGCAAGTTTGAACAAGTAGGTTCTTCCGGTTAAGTAAGGTTTTTCTTCTGCCATGTTACTCTCCTATCCGGCTAGCACCACGTGCCGGCCCGTTGTTTTAAATCTTCTGCGTATGCACGGATTTGCTTAAGTACGCTCACTCCGTCCATACCTGCTTCTTCATACAATTTTGCCCCCACCCCGCTGCCTAAATAACGGCCGTTTTTGAGCGGATAGAGGGTGTATTGCCGTCCCAGTTGGCTATGCAACCACCCGTCTAACGTAGGCAGGGTAAAATCGGTTAACCCCATGGCTCTTTGCATCAGCTGGGGCGGTACAAGCCGGTCTTGCTCGTCTTGAGGCAACAGCTCAAAAAGCTCCCGGCTGGTAATGTAAATGATATTGACGTCCGGCGCGCGACCGGCCAATACCTCGGGCAATACTTTCTCTACCACAATGCGGCCAATTCCGGCCCCTTGCACAAACACCGTACCCGCTTGTTCCGCTTTGGCACGGTGCAAGTAATAGACCCCGTTGCGGGCCGCCTGAGCGGGATCTGTACCTAATTGGGTGCGGTCCATATAAGCCGCCGCCGGACGGGTTACAAAAGGGGCAAACACCGCCGGACGTTTAGAAAAAGCTTGCGTAACAAGCGGCCAAATTTCATCTACTTCCAGCGGCGTAATGGTAATGCACGCCCCTTTGGGGAAATTATCTTGCACTAATTGCAAGCTTTGGCTATCGGCATGCGTAGGGCCGTCCTCTCCAGTGGGCAAGCTGGCGTGCCCGTTAAATAAAACGAGCGTATTAGGTTGTAACCCTACTTCACGAGCGGCCTGCACCCCAATGGCATGCAAGCGTGCGGCTACGTGCTCAAAAGCTAAAAAGGCACCGTAAGAAGAACAAACGCCCACTTGTTTGCCAAAGGAAGAAATACCACTGCACACCGCAGCCATACCGTCTTCACAAATACCGCCTGCCGAAATACGGCGGCTAAGCGGATTAGAAAGCGCATTAAAATATCCCGGTGCAAAGCCGTTGGAAACGGCACCGGCACCCGTTGAATCATACAAGTCCGCCGACCCCACCAACAAAGCGCCGTTGGTCTCTTTGTTTAGATGTGCCAAGGTTTTACCCAAAATACCGCGGGTGGTATAAGACTGGCCCGGCTCAAAGTTAAAACCTTCCGGAGACGGAGTATCCTGCAACTGGTATAATTTCTCTACCTGACCAAAATTAGGGCGCAAAGCTCGGTGAGCGTTTGCTAAGCGTTCCGCCGCTTGGCGTACGCGGGAAACTACAAATTGACGAATTTGCCCGTCGTTATGCAAGACGCGCCTGATTACCAACAGGCTCTCCCAGTAAAATTTTTCAATCGTTTCCGGATTTTTTTCGCCTTCAAAACGAGGAAACGTTTCGTTGAAAGCTTTTTCAAATTCTGCTAATGCGTTGTAAAATTCCGGCGAACAGAATTTGTGACCGCTACCATGAGATGCTTTGCCTTCCAGCCCGTATTTCCACCCTTTTACCGTGCGGTAAATAATGGCGGTGGGTTGATGATTAGATAATTCTTGTGCGCGTTTTTGGGCGGCGTAAATTTGGTTAAAATCATGACCGTTTGGTACGTAAATTACGTTGCAGTCATACAAGTAAAATAACTCGGCCGGGGTCCATTGTACATAGTCGCCAGGTTGGTTATTTTCAGCAGTAACACGCTCGGTTTCAATAGAAGCTTGGTTCCAGTCAATATGGAAAATCACATTTTTCAGCTGTGCCGTAGCCGCCATGGAAAGCGCTTCACTCACGCGCCCGGCGGTTAGCCCACCTTCACCTTCCACTAAATGAACACGAGGGCAATTCTCTCCGTAGGCATCGGCCGCAGCTAAACCAAGGCCAACCCCACTAGCGACACCCACACCACTTGCCCCGGTACTGGTACGCACAAAAGGAGCAATAGGCTCCGGGTGACCGCCTAGCGGTTTTACATTAAATTGATTAAATAACGGCGTACCGTGCACCACATTGTGGCGTACCCCTAGCAAATCTTCTAAACGAAGTTGATGTTTTTGCGAGGCGGGTAATAATTCCGGCGCGTCCTGGCTGACACATTCATTGCGTAACGCCCATAAAGCATACAACCCTAGTGCCTTGTGCCCGGCCGCGTAAGAAATAATATCGGCACTTTCTTCTAAAGGATTTGAAAAATTGTACAAAAGCCCGTTGTAAATTAAATGCGAAACAAACCGCCCGCTGGAAATACTCCCCCCCGGATGCCCGGAGCACGGCACGTAGTTATACATGATAGCCACCAAGGCCCGGTAGATTACGTCCAAACGTTCCAGTACGGCGGCATCATTTAACGAAATGCGAACCGTTTGGTTTTGGATCAACCCTGTTACGTCTTCATATACAGCCCGTTTTTGATTCATGGGAAAAGGCATATATTCTCCTAATAAATAATCGCTTGCATGGCACACAAAACTACTAAATGAATCATGGATTCTATATCGCGCTTGGCGCAAACTTCCACATTGCTGTGGATATTGCGCGTAGGCAACGATAAAGCACAACTGGGTACGCCTGTTTTAGACAAATGCACCGCACCGGCATCATTTCCGCCGCGGGTGGCAATGCGTACCTGATACGAAATTTGTTTCTCTTTACATAGATTTAGTAGGGCGTCAAATAACGGTTTTGGAGTAATGGTACGGGCATCTAACGCGCTAATTCCTACCCCGGCACCGACGCGCACTAACACATCTTGCGGACAAACCCCGGGAATATCCGCAGCCCCCGTCGTATCCAAACACAAACAAAAATCGGCCTCTATTCCAAAAGCAGCGGTAGTGGCTCCGCGCACGCCCACCTCTTCCTGGACGGTAAAAACAGCGTAAACATTATAAAAAGGATTTTTGAGTTGGCGCAGCACCTCGGCCAAGACAAACACGCCCGCACGATTATCCAACGCTTTGGCGGATATCAGGCCGTCTCCAAATTCTTCGTAGGAACGGTCCAATACGGCGAAATCACCGGGTTGCACGCGCTCTTTCACTTCTTGGGCGGGCAGACCCAGGTCAATAAATAAATCTTTAAGCGCTACGGCTTTACTCCGTTCGGCTTCGGTAGTTATATGGGCCGGCTTGGTGCCGATAATACCCAACAAAGGGCCGGAAGCGGTTTGCACCCACACGCGCTGGGCTAAGAGCGTACGGGGATCAATTCCCCCCACCGTCACAAAACGTAAAAACCCGTCCTTATCTACAAAGTGAATCATTAAACCCACTTCGTCCATGTGGGCACAGAGGAGCAAATTTTTGTTGGAAGTCCCTTTTTTAGTGAAAATCAGGTTACCTAAAGCGTCTGTACGAACTGTATCGGCAAACGGGGTGAGCAATTTTTTCAAATAGTCACTTACCGCAGTTTCCCTCCCGGAAATACCCGGCAGCTGCGTAAGGTGTTTAAGAATAGAAAAATCGATTTTTTGGGTCATTTTAGCCACTTACACGTACGAACGGTGGTTATATTATACGCCAAATCTCCCAAAAAAGCAAGGGTTTTTCTTCGTAATTTGAGTTAGTACTTTGTTGCGGGCTTGCTTGAATACCTCCGCCCTCCGGGCGGCTGCGCACAGTATACTGCGCAACCCCGCGCCGCGTTCCACCTCAAATTGCTTTGAAAAACTTATTGGGGAATATTCTCATTGTACCGCAAAGCAAGGGTTTTTCTTCGTAATTTGAGTTAGTACTTTGTTGCGGACCTTTATTTTGCCAAAAACGAGTGACCCCTATCTTTTTCTAGGGGCCACTCGTATTGTAATAGCTGGTACAACTATTTCTTTACAATTAAGCTTTTGGCCGTCATGTCTGCGGGTTTTTCAAGACCCATTACGTCCAGTACGGTAGCGGCAACGTCGCCCAAGTTGCCCGTTTTAGCCATTTGGGCATTTTGATGGTCTTTGCTTACGTACACAAAATCCACCAAGTTGGTAGTGTGCGCGGTTTTGGGCATATTAATTTTTTCGTCCCACATTTCTTCCGCGTTGCCGTGGTCCGCAGTGATAAAAACCGTGTATCCCTGTTTGAGGGCTTCTTCGGTTACCGCACCTGTACACTCGTCCACCACTTCTACCGCTTTAATGACGGAGTTTAAATTGCCCGTATGGCCAACCATATCACAGTTGGCAAAGTTGATAACAATAAAATCATATTTATTACTATCAATTTGTTTGAGAGCCTCGTCCTTAACGAAATAGGCTTCCATTTCTGGATGGTCGGCAAAAGTGGCCGGGTCAAAGCGGCCTTTAATTTCAATGCGGTCCTCGCCGGCGTAAGGTTTAATCAATTTGCCATTAAAGAAAGACGTTACGTGCTTGAATTTTTGCGTTTCGGCCAAGCGAAGTTGCTTGAGCCCCGCTTTGGAAATAACTTCCCCTAACAGATTATTCATACCGCCACCGTCCGTCATAGACGGGAGTGCGTTGAATGGGAAAGCATCATAGTATTTGGTCAGCCCGCAATAAACACACGGCACGCGCGTACCGCGGTTTTTGCCCGGGTAATCGTCATCAATAAAAGCGCGGGTCAGCTGAATGGCGCGGTCCTGGCGGAAATTAAAGAAAATGACGGAAGAATTGGCTTCCATGCCTTTGTAATCGCCAAGTACCGTGGGCGGGATATATTCGTCCACCATGGGGCCGCCGTCAGGCGTTTTCATGGTTTTGTAATCGGTCGCCACTACTTCTTCGGCCGTAGTGCCATGTAGTCCCTCGGCGCGAACAATTAAGTTGTAGGCCTTATCGGTCAAGTTCCAATCTTCCCCGCGGTCCATAGCGTAATAGCGCCCTTGAATGGTGGCAATTTGGCCTACGCCGTACTCTCTCATTTTTTCTTCCAACGTACGGATAAAGCCGATAGAGCTTTGCGGGGGCGTGTCTCGTCCGTCGGCAAAGAAGTGCACGTAGACTTGTCTAATGCCTTGCTCGGCCGCGAATTTTAAAATAGCGTGCAAATGGTCTTGGTGGGCGTGGACGCCTTCGTCCTGCACCAGCCCCATAACATGCAACGGTTTATTGTTTTTTAAGCAGTTTTCAATACACGCGGCAAACGGAGCAGATTTAAACAACGAACCGTCCTCAATGGTATCTTTTAAGCGTTTAAGTTCTTGGATAACAATGCGCCCGGCCCCCATGTTAAGGTGACCTACTTCACTAGAACCCATATAACCAGCCGGCAACCCCACTTGTTCGCCAGAGGCTTCAATTTCCGTATGCGGATATTGAGCTAAATATTTGTGCATATTGGGCGTGCTAGCCTTAGAAACGGCATTGTACGGACCTGCTTTGGCATTGCCCCAACCGTCCCGAATCAGTAATACGACTTTGTTCATACAGTTTTCTCCTTACTAAGTAAATCTTTCCAGCGTTTAAACTGAAACTCATAGAGCTGCTCTAGCGTGGTGACGCCTTGATTACTTAGCTCTACTAAAAAGTGATACAAAATTTGCTCGGCCATTTTGGTATCGGCCATGGCGCGGTGCCAACCGTCACAATTAATGCCCAACTGTTGGGCAATATAACCCAGACGGTTCTTCTCAAAACGCCCGCTTTTGCGCGCTAACTTTAACGTATCTATAACGGGATATTTAGGGAAATGCATACCGCATTGTTCAAATTCGTACTGCAAAAAACTTAAGTCAAAATCCGCGTTATGTGCCACAATCACACAATTATCCAGCACGCCCAAAAGTTTGGGCAACACGTCTGCAAATTTGGGAGCATCTTTTACCATTTCGTTGGTAATTCCGTGAATAGCAATCACGTCCGGGTGCATGGGCATACCGGGGTTAACAAGTGTGGAAAATTCTTCTACCGGCTGCCCCCCTTTAGAAACACTAACCGCCACCTCACAAATTTTACCGCCGCCTTCAGGAGAAAGGCCGGTAGTTTCGGTATCCAAACAGGCAAATTTAACTTCGGTAAGTAGCATAATTATCTCAATAAATAAAAGCGCAAACGCACTAACAAACCAATAAAACCGGCTCCAAAAGCCCCTACAAAGAACGCCCAAGAAGGCATATCAATTAAACGGATGCGACGGGCATAAATGCACGCCCCCAACCACACTACAAACGCTACCGCCCAGCGCAATCCCGGCAACAACATCACTAAAAAGAAAATGGCACGCACTAACGCTAATAACCATTGCTCGTCAAAGGTGGGATAGTCCCGCCCGTATGCATCTTGCTCAATGGCAAAAATAAACCACCCCAATACGTAGGTAGCTACCACCAGTCCCCCTAAAAACACAATCCAGGGTTCGGCAAAGAAATTCCCGGTTTCATAAAGTGCCCGGAACGGAGAAATAAGCACTAAGAATAAAAAGTTGATAATGAGTTGAAAAAGGAACGAAAAAGTATAGCCGTATTTCTCTTTCCCGCCAAAACGGAAATAATAAAACGCAAATCCATGGAACAGGGCAAAAATTAAAATACATACCCAACCGGGCAAGAAAATACCAGGTACAAAGGGCCAAGGCTCAGTAAGGTAACCATGGCAAAAAAGTAACGCTAATACGGCAAATACAGTGCTGTGAATTAGTATCGCTTTGCTACGATTTATTTTACGCAAGGCGTAATTTAAAAAGACAAAGTCCGTTAAACATAACGCTAGAAACAAACGCCAAAATACAATCATACACGCTCCTTAGGTAAACAAATCGTAAAGGTACTGCCCTGGCCCGGCGTAGAAGAAACTTCCAACGTTCCCCCATGCGCCTCTACCAACTGCCGGCTGATAAATAATCCCAAACCAAAACCGGGTTGATCCGCATGCACTTGATGATATTTATGGAACAGGCCTTTTATCTCTTGCGCAGTAAGGCCAATGCCGCTGTCTTGCACCTGAATTGTATAGGACGTTTCATCTTGCGCAGCCAGTATCTTTACAAATCCTTGTTGAGTAAATTTAATTGCGTTAGAAACTAAATTGGTAAGCACCCGTTTTAAAAGTTTGGGATCTGCCGGGATACGGTCCACGTCTACTTGAGCGGCGAGCTCTAACTTCTTTTGCTGGGCGGTTGGACGTAAAACGTCTAACACTTCTTGCACGAGTGCCTTTAAATCTACACTTTGTTTTTGAACCTGGGCCATGCCAGCTTCCAAACGGGAAACATCTAACACGTCTTCTAATAAAGAAGAAAGATTTTGGGCAGCCTCATTCATCAGTTGTAAATATTTCTGTTTTTCTTCGGCAGAGACGTCCCCGTTTTGCAAAATGTAAATATAACCTTGCAACCCCAACAGTGGGGCACGCAAATCGTGCGCCACAGAGCGGAATACTTGTTCTTTTAATTCGCTCACTTGGGCTTGCAAACGGAGCACTTGATAATCTTTTAAATCCGCGGTCATTTGGTTAAACGCATTAATCAGGCGCTTAAACTCCCCCCAACCGATTTCCGGGTCTACATGCACGTCCAAATTGCCCCCGCTTACTTGGGCAGCTGCATTTGACAGAGCCTCAATGGGTTCCCCCACCCGTTCGGCAAATGTAAGGGCCCCAAAATAGGCCAGGGTAGCGATTGAAAGTAAAAATAAAGCCAAAATGATGTTGGTGTGATAAATGCTTCGGTAGGCTTCCGATTTGAGCTGCAAAACAACGGCGTAGCTGCCCAAAATAGGGGTAGAGGCAAAAGCACCCACGTAGGTATCCTGCGGAGTTTTTAGATTTTTAATAAGCGCAGAGCCGGAAGAAAAAGCGCGGCGCAACGTAGCCATATCAAACGCAGGCGCATTTTGATGTGCACCCGCATACACTTGCCCCGAAGCATCCACAATATAAATGTGTCCGGTTTGGCCGATACGTTGTTCCTGTACGCGGGACAAAAAACTATAAAAACTTAAAATACCATACAAAAAATCCCCATTCTCAAGCGGGTAGAGAAATTCGCTAATCGGACGACCGGCCACAATGTCAAAACGGCTGATAGATAATTCGGGTTGGGCCGATGTGTGCGAAAGGGCGGGGTCCCCCTGCAAGTTTAAAGAAGGAAATTGCGCCAATAAAGCCGAATCTTTGCTGGCGCGGTATTTTTCTATCCCGTCTTTAGAAAAGACTGCTAGCAAAACAAAATCCGGGTTTGCATCCAGTGCTTTTTGCAAAACTGCAATCGGAGAATGTTGTTGCTCAAGTTGTTGCGTAACTTGCGGTGCAAAAGCCAAACGCCATGTTAAATCTTCAATATGTTGGCTTAAAGAAGAGGCAACCATTTCGGCCAAATTAGCGTGTGTTTCCAAGATATTATCTTTTAAATGCACTTGATAATATCCTAAAAGCAAGCACAAGGGAACCAGTGGGAAAAATACCACCGCCAAAAACAATTTAAAAAGCTTAGAGAAAATTGACATAGTACCTCTACTATCATTATACTAATTCCTGCGTGAGGGAGCAGATAAGATTTCTGGGCCCTAGGACCTAGGACCCTATGGGCCATTTATAACATTTTTAGAGGGTCTTTTTTTTAGGTGATACCGGGACCTAGGACCCTGGGATTTAAAATACAAATACGCTACCATATAATTAGGAAGTAATAGGAGGAACCCCCATGACACAATTTGTAATTCATTGGTGCAAAATGATGTTTACTCAAAGTAGTAGCGCTGTACGCGTAAGAACGGGCTCGTGCCAAGAAGGCGCATTAAGTGCGCGGGGTATTTTGCCAACAGAAAAAACAGAAATTATTTCCAGCGTTTCTTTGTTTCATAATACTCCGTTTGTAGAACTGGAAGAAAATACCATTTACTTAAACCGCCGGGAAACCTCTTTCGTAAATAAAGAGGTACAGCGTTTGTTAAAAGCAAAACTGCACGAAACCCAACGCAAGAAAAAAGCCGGCATTCCTTTACCCCCGGAACCGGGAAAAGTTGTGTACGCGGTGTACCAATAATTTAACTCTAACATCAATAGATTCCAAATCAAGTTTGGAATGACGATTTGTATAATTAAGTGTCATCCCCGAAGGTCGCTGTCGGGGATATTCTTTCTGCCCATTTCCAGCGCTTAACAAAAATCCAAGTGCTTACTTACGAAAATAGATGCGGGAGATTCCCAACAAAAACTCTTGGGAATGACACTAGATTTTAACTGCTTTACAACATCAAAAACCCCGCTCTTCGGCGGGGTTTTTAATTTCATCAACCTAGATTAGAAAATAGCTTTTACAAAGACACCGGCTTTGTTACTGTGGTAATCGTAGGATTGACCGCTGTAAACACCACCATCACGATTGGCGTTGGAATTACGCAAACGCCATTGGTACCACACTCCGGCAGACAACCATTCTTTAAATTGGTAGTCGAGTTCCG
>CACXHA010000006.1 GCA_902767385.1 uncultured Elusimicrobium sp. | reverse complement strand
GCCCCCCGTACGGTCAGCGTGACCACATAATCGCATGGTTTTTCCGGATTAGTACCCGGCTTTAAAATGGGTGTAAATTCCAGGTGAAGCGGCAAGGGTTCGCGGGTTTCATCCATCCGGCCCGGGAATTTTTCAGCAGCGCGCGCAAAATCAAAGGTGTAATCCATTTGCGCGGGTTTATTGGCTTGCATATTGCGCCGAACCGCCAGGCTTAACCCAGGGCGGATATATACGTTACGATAGAACGTTTTGTCCTGCTCGGTAAACCCAAACAGATTGCGCGCCGACGCGTTCATCAAACTGATGCGCCCGTTACTAAGCAATACAAAAGAAGCGACAGCCGAGTTTTCAAATGCATTGCGGTAACTTTCCCGCTCACGCAAAAGCTCGCGTTGGGTACGGTTCCAAGCGGAAATATCTCGCACGAAACACAGCACAATGCGCCGCCCTAAATAGCGCGAAGCAACCGCGGCAAATTCCACTTCTGTTTCTTTGCCGTCTTTTTTACGCAACTTAAGTTGCACTGCGTCAGCAGAGCCGTCCGCCCCAGCCAAAACAGCTTCGTATTTTTCTTTAAGAGCATTTTGGCTATCCGCACCGGCCAGCTCGGCAAACGGCTTACCAATTAATTCATCTAACGTCTCATAGCCCAAAATGCGACACAACGCGCGATTGGCGTACATCACTTTTTTGTCTTCGGCCAGTAAAATTCCTTCGCGGGCATTTTCCACGAGCAGAGTGTTTTTATCGCTGGCTTCGCGGATTTGTTTTTCCATACGGGTCTTGGCGGTAATATCTTCCGAAACTACAATCAAACAATCCGGGGTGCCGTCCTCGTGGAACACCGGGGTCTTAACGGTGTGCATAATTTTGACCCCTTCTTTAGAAGTGGAAATGAGCTCTTGGGGAATGTTTTGCTCTTTCTTGCTATCAAAAACTTTCAAATCTCCTTCGCGCACAAATTCTTGTTGTTCGCGGTTTAAATCCGTACGATACGAAGTTTTGCCAATCACTTCGCTAGCGGGGACATCAAACACTTCTTCACTCTTTTTATTCCATAAAATGTATTTGCCGTCATAGCTTTTTACGGAAAGCGAAACCGGCAAGTTGTTAATAATGGCTTGCAAGAAGTTTTTAGCGTCAATGATGGCTCTTTCTTGCGCTTTTTTCTGGGTGACGTCTTCGGCTACCGTAAGCACCATAAAGGGCTTGCCGTCTTTATCAAACACCGGGGCTTTGACTAAATGTAACAGTTTTTCTTCCCCAGTAAGTGTAGTATAACGTTCCTCGGGCATCTCTACCACTTGACCGTTTTCAAAAATGGAATGTTCACGTTTATCGTAAAAATCAGGTGCGTTACCGGTAGCTTGGGTCTTTTCATCTTCCCCGGGGAACAATTCGTGCGCACGTTTGTTGATAAACATAATTTCATCATCGGCTCCGCGGGCATAAATGGCCACCGGCACGTTGTCGAGCAACGTTTGCAAGAAGTTTTTGGTTTCCAACAAATCTTTCTCTTGCGCTTTGCGCTGGGTAATATCTTCCACTAGCGTAATCACAAATTTTTCTTCTTCCTGGGTTCCCGTAACCGGTACTTTAATCATACGCAGCAACTTAGCCGTTCCGTCCCCTGTCACATACGTTTCTTCCGGGATGTATAAAGGTTTTCCGGTTTTTAAAACCTCGTGTTCGCGCGCCAAAAAACCGCTCACTTGCTGCGGCGTTTCATGCGGCAAAGCAAAATTGGGTTTATTCATATCCTGCACCGGCATGGTTCCAAATAGCTCAGCGCATTGTTGGTTGCGCAGCAGCATACGTCCGTCGGGAGTACGCGCATAGAGCCCGATTGGCGCGTTTTGTACAATCGCGGTTAGGAGCGTGTTAACGCGTTTAATTTCCTTTTCCTGGGTTAACTTTTCGGTAATGTCTTCTACAATGGAAAGCACCAACGGCTTGGGACCTGCGTCCATCAGCGGCACCTTACGCAAATGTAAAATTTTCTTATTGCCTAAACTATCAGTATATTCCTCTTCCGGATAGTCTTTAATTTTCCCTTCCCGCAAAATCTCTTGTTCCCGGTTATGGTGTCTATCCGTATCTTTTTGGGTTTGATAGGCGTGGGCTTTGGAAACGTTTTCTTCGTCTTTTTCATTGAGCACTTTTAAACTTTGACGGTTGTAAAAAGTAACCTGGTTGTCACAATCGCGCGTGTAAAGACCCAGCGGCACGTTATCGAGCACCGCCCGCAGTAGCGTGCGGTTTTGAAGTAAACTTTGTTCGTGTTCATGGCGTTTGGTAATGTCCTCAAATAAGGTCAAAATACGTAAATCTTTGCCGGACTCGGCAGGCAAAAAGATTTTAGTTACATTGAGAACCAGATTACGGCCAGATTTCTGGTTATACGTGAGTTGCAAAGGTGGTTGCGAAGAACGGTCCATTACTATTTTTTCATCTAAATGTTGAAGAGAAGATACCAGTTTCTTGGGCAAAAACGAATAGATTTCTTGGCCCAGCACATCCGCTTCTTTGTAGCCAAATAATTCCTCGGCCCGGTGGGACCATAGCACACATTTCCCTGCCAAATTCTGCACCACCACCGCCGAAGGGCTTTGGTCCACCAACGCGCGCAGAAAGGCATTGTCCGCCGTCAGTTGCGTGAAATGAGGGATAGATTCAAACGTAAGCAAAATAAACGGAGTGGAAGCCAAGAAACTGGCCGCCGCTCCCACAAACAAAGTTTCCGCCTGTTCGTCCACAATTTCTAAAATTACTTTTTTAGGTGGATTGGTTTGCGCCATGGCACGCACTTTTTCAATCGTCAAACCGAAACGATCCACGTACGAAGATTCCAACGCCCTTTGTGTGGTACGCAGCAAACGCACCGCGCTAGGGTTAGCAAACGTAATGCGGCCCGTAACATCTACTAAGAGCAAAGCCAAAGGATACTGTTGTAAAAACGCCAACATTTCCGACGATAAAGACGTTAAAGGGGTTACTTGCTTTTTACTTGAAAGAAACGAAAAGAAATTTGACATAAGCCCTCTTGTAAAAATCGTACGCGCGGCGTGCGTGCGCGAAACGCGACATAAACCATACGGATATATCTTAATAAATTCTGCCAAAGAGTGCAACGGAAAAGAACTCTCTTAAAAACAAAACGTTGTGTCTAAACCGCTAAAAAAGTAAAATATAACTATCTTTTAAGATAAGGAGATAAAAATGAAAAAGACTCTTTTACTTTGCACATTAGGTGCTTTTTTACTGGCCGCTTGTACAACGCCGGGTAAACGTACGGCTATCGGCGCAGGGGCCGGGGCCGCAGTAGGCGCAGGCGCAGGAGCGCTCATCTCGCACGCAACGGGCGGCAAAGCCGGTACCGGGGCGATTATTGGCGGTTTGGCAGGGTTGGCTGCCGGTGGTGCTTTGGGTAACTATTACGATAAGCAAGCCAAAGAATTGGCTGCCATCGCAGACGTAGTAAAAGGTGACAACGGACTTCAGGTGTTCCTCAAAAATGATATTTTGTTTGATGTAAACAGCGCTGTACTTTCCACCGATGCTATGCAAACGCTCAAAGACTTAAACCGCGTGCTTAAAAAATATCCTAAAAACCGCATCGTGGTACAAGGATATACCGATTCTACCGGTTCGGAATCTTATAACAAACAACTTTCTACGCAACGTGCGCAAGCTGTTTATAACTACTTAATTTCCAATGGACTCAAAACTTTGAGCATTACGTATGTGGGTTATGGCGAGTCTAACCCGATTGCTTCCAACGATACGGAAGAAGGCCGCGCCCAAAACCGCCGCGTGGTGCTTGCCATTACCGCTAACGAAAAAGATATTCAATAAGGTCTAAACTTACCAAATTTCCCCCGGTCTAACGGCCGGGGGTTTATTTTGCGTGGGCCAAAAATTCGATAGACAAACACACCGCATTTTTACTATATTTATGATATGCAAGCCCAAGATAATTCCCGTCTAAAAGCACTCTTTAAATTACTGGAAACCGAAACGGAACAGTACGGGCCCTTGTTAAAACAGGCCTTAGCCAGTGCCATTAAGGCCGACCCGAACGAAGTGCAACGCACGTTGGAAGAGGAATTTTCCACGTCAGCACCGCGCAACGTAATGCGTATGTTGGAAGAAATTTGCTGGGACGATTTGGCACAAGCACTTGCTAATTTTAACGCCAAAATCAATCCCGATTTAGAAGACGGGCTGATGCTGCTAGCTAAATTTACCTCCCCCACCACCGCCCGCGGAGACATCAATAAGCCGCTAGACGACATGGCCGGAGAACTGCGCCCCGCGCTGGTCAATGCGACGGACTACCCGGAAATTATCGCCACCCTGGGACATTTTCTTTTTGGATTGCGCGGCTTTAAAACTGTGCCCACAATTACCGATATTAAGGATTTATCGTTTCCTCGGTTTCTAGCTAAAAAAAGCGGGTCGGGTTTATCCATGACGTGTTTGTACCTGTGCTTGGGGCAACGCTTCGGCTTGGAAATGGACGGCGTGGATATGGCAGGGAGGTTATTGGTACACGTGCGGGATAGTAAAAACGAAATTTCCTTTTTGATTGATCCGTTGGATAACGGCAAGTTGCTCACAGAGGAAGATTGCCGCCAATACGTCCGTGCACGCAGTTTGGAAAATACGCAAGATTTATTTGTGCCGCTTTCTTCGCGACTCATTGTGCGGCGTTTTATTGCCAATATGATTTATATTCTCAATAAATTCCACGATGAACGCCGCTTAAAATATTTGCGCAATTATTTGGAAATTATCAAAAACTAGGAGAAAATTATGAACGCATACCTCTATTTGCTCATTGCCCTGGGGTGTTTTGTGGGTGAATTGTTTACGATGGAATTTTCACTCACGTGTGTGGGGCTAGGACTTTTGGGCGCGGCCGTAACTTCTTGGATCGGCGGCGCGTTAGGGTTACAAATTGCTGTATTTATCGTAGTCGCGCTTGCCAGCTGGTTGGGAGTGCGCCCCTTGGCCTTAAAACATCTCTACGCAAAAACCAAAGAAATGAAAACGCCGGCCGAAGATGTCATTGGCAAACAAGCCGTCGTAGAAGTGGATATTGACCCGCTGCAAGACGCCGGGCGCGTGCTTGTTAACGGTGAAAGTTGGAAAGCAACCGCGGCCAAACCGCTTGCCAAAGGAACACCCTGCACCGTTGAAAAATTAAATGGGGTAACACTTTTTGTAAAAGAAAAATAAATTAAAAAGGAGCCAATTATGGAAGAAACTGCCGGAATAGGACTGATGTTTTTAGGGGTATTTGCCTTTTTCATTATTGTAATGATTTTTAAAGGCATTATGATTGTAAAACAAGGGCAATGCGTGATTATTGAACGCTTTGGAAAACTGCACCAAATTTTAACCCCCGGTATTAACTGGATTATCCCAATTATGGATAAACCCCACCGTATGGAATGGCGCAGCAGCCGCGAATATATTGACGGCACAGGCCGCAGCCGCTCTATCCCCTACACCGAATACCGCGACGTGGTAGATATGCGTGAAACCGTCTATGACTTCCCGCGCCAAAATGTAATTACGCGCGATAATGTAGGGATTCAAATTAACGCGCTGTTGTACTTTCAAATCACCAACCCGCAAGACGCAGCGTACAAAGTGGAATCTTTGCCGACCGCCATTGAAAAACTCACGCAGACTACCTTGCGTAACTTAATCGGCGAAATGGACCTAGACCAAACCTTAACATCGCGCGAGACGATTAACACGCGACTTCGTGATATTTTGGATACCGCCACTGATAAATGGGGCGTAAAAGTAACACGCGTGGAATTGCAAGACATTACTCCCCCCGCCGCCATCCAAGAAGCCATGGAAAAGCAGATGAAAGCCGAACGCGACCGCCGTGCCATGGTTACTGAGGCCGAAGGTACCAAAAAAGCCCAAATTTTAAAAGCCGAAGCTATCCGCGAATCGGAAATTAAAAAAGCCGAAGGTATGAAACAGGCCGCTATTTTAGAAGCCGAAGGACAAGCCGAAGCTAAAATTAAAGTAGCACAGGCCGAGGCCGAAGCCGTTAAAATTGTAGCCGGTACGGTGGCACAATCTTCGAACCCGGCTAGCTACATGATTTCCATGAAATACATTGAAGCGCTTGAAAAAATGACCGAAGGCAAAGATAATAAAATTATCTATATGCCATATGAAGCATCCAATGTACTGGGCGCGGTAGCCGCGCTAAAAGACTTAACCGGCGGTGCCCCGGCTAAACAATAGTAGTTTTAGGCCACTAAAAAGCCCCGCCGGTAAGCGGGGCTTTTAAATTTTACAAACACTTACTCTTGAGCAGACGCTGCGTGGTACAATCCTAATGATTCACAAATAGCAATATTTTTGTCACCAGAAGCATCACATTGTAAGGCAAGTGCTTTGCCCCCTTGAGAAACATACGGATTCCACAGTGTATAGCTATAGCTGTTTCCTCGGCGCGTAGCTAATACCCCGTGACAACTTGTTCCCGGCACGGAAGGAGTGGTGGTGGGCATGGTAAACACAAAATACTTACTGGTTACGCTAGAACCGTTTTCACTTGCGCCCGGTAACGAAACTATCAATTTTTTAAAACTATTCGGGCACACATCTTTATCTGCGTAATAAGCGTAGATGCCGTCATTAAGTGCTTTAATAGAAGCCATTGCCTCCGTCGCGCGGGAACGCTCCACCGCACGAGTGTACATGGGCAATGCCACCGATACCAACACTCCAATAATAATAACTACCGTTAGCACTTCTATTAAAGTAAATCCATGTCTATTCATAATTCCTCCCTGTCCACATTGTAGCAAATTACAAAGATAACCGCGTAAGGCGTTGTGCTGCTTGCTGCGTAAGTTGCGGCGTATTAAACGCGGTCAAGCGGAAAAATCCTTCCCCGCAAAGGCCAAACCCAACCCCAGGCGTGCCTACTACTTGCGCTTGGTTTAATAACTTGTCAAAGAAATCCCAGGAAGCCATACCGTTCGGCGTTTTAAGCCAAATATACGGCGCATTTTGACCACCAAACGCGGTAAGCCCCGCTTGATGTAGCGCGCGTAAAATTACCTGTGCGTTTTGTTGGTATAGGACAATTATTTCTTTAATTTGCGCTTGGCCTTGCGGCGTATAAACGGCCTCGGCCCCGCGTTGGATAATATAGGGGACTCCGTTAAATTTAGTTGTTTGTCTTCTCAACCACAACGCATTTAATGCGTGTGCGTGCCCGGCCTTATCATACACCTGTAACGCTTTGGGAACAACGGTGTACGCACAGCGCGTGCCGGTAAAACCTGCCGTTTTGGAAAACGAACGGAACTCCACCGCCACTTTTTCGGCCCCGGCAATTTCATAAATGGAATGTGCAACTTCCGGTTCTGTAATATAAGCTTCATACGCCGAGTCAAACAAAATAATACTTTTATGCTCAAGCGCATAAGCCACCCACACTTTAAGTTGGGCTTTAGTAAGGGCTGTTCCGGTGGGATTATTGGGCGAACATAAGTAAATAATATCTGCGTGCTCGTTGGGCAGTTGCGCCGCAAAATTATTTTCTTGCGTACACGGTAAATACACAATTTTTCCGTAACGCCCGTTGGCAAATTCCGTCGTGCGCCCCGCCATAACATTCGTATCTAAATAGACCGGGTACACTGGGTCTTGCAGAGCGACCACGCTGTCTTGCGCAAAAAGTTCCTGGAAATTAGCCACGTCACTTTTGGCGCCGTCACTTACAAAAATTTCGTCGGCAGCAATGTCTATGTTACGGGCCTGATAATCGTGCTGGGCAATAGCCTCACGCAAAAAAGCGTAGCCTTGTTCGGGGCCGTACCCGTGAAACGTTTCGGCCTGCCCCATTTCTAACGACGCTTTTTGTAGCGCGTCTACTACGGCCGGAACGAGCGGTTGACTTACGTCCCCAATGCCTAAGCTGATAACCTCTGCTTGTGGGTGCGCCTCCTTATATTCGCGCACACGCTTGGCAATTGTGGAAAATAAATAACTGCCTTGTAATTTTAAATAATGGGCATTTAAACACGTCATAAAACAATTTCCCCCTCAAACACTTGGTGAGCCGGACCTGTCATAAAAATATCGGTTTTTTCCGGCCACTCAATGCATAAATCTCCGCCATCTAATTTGATAATAACTTGCGGACTGGTAAGCCCTTTTAAGATGCATGCGGCCGCCGTAGCACACGCGCCGGTTCCGCACGCCTGGGTAATGCCTACACCGCGCTCCCACACGCGCATGCGTACGGTGTTTTTATCTAAAATTTGCACAAATTCCACGTTGGTTTTTTGCGGAAAAAGCGGGTGCGTTTCCAACACAGGGCCCAGCTCCGCCACCGGAAATTCTTCCACGTCTTCCACTATCACCACAAAGTGCGGGTTGCCCATAGAAACTTTTGTGCCCGCCCACGTTTGAGAAGCTAATTTTACTTCCAAGTGGGGCACAATATCACGCGGACGGCCCATGTTTACACGCACCAGGCCTTTAGAAACGTCGGTTACTTCGGTTTGGATAAGACCGGCTAATGTTTCCAACGTAATTTGTGTGTTGGAAGTAATCCCTTGCGCGAGTAAATGCAACGGCACACAGCGCGAAGCATTGCCGCACATCTCGGCCTCGCTACCGTCGCTATTAATGATACGCATACGCACGTCCGCAGTTTGAGACGGCAACAATAAAACAAGTCCGTCGGCCCCAATCCCGCGGCGGCGGTCACACAAGCGGCGTGCCAAAGAGAACGGATCCTTTACGGCTTGCGCGGTATCCCCGTCCAAAAAAACAAAATCATTTCCCAGTCCGTTATATTTAAAAAAATGCATATTCTTATTTTATAATAATTTGCTACACTATTTTTAACTTACTCTTTTAGGGGGATGAATATGGACGTAAAAACTGCGATTGAAACACGTTTTAGCGTACGTAAATTTGCCGAAAAGCCCGTGGAACGGGAAAAAATCAACCAATGTTTAGAAGCGGCCCGGTTGGCGCCATCGGCGTGTAATTCCCAACCTTGGCACTACATCGTGATTGATGACCCCAAGGTAAAAGATGCCTTCTGCCAGGAAGCGTTTAGCGGGATGTATAGCATGACCGCATGGGCAGCAAAAGCCCCCGTATTAGTGGCGGTGGTATCCGACCGGGGCAATTTTACTGCCTGCATCGGGAACTGGTTTAGAAATACGGAATTTTTTCTGGTGGACCAGGGAATTTCCGGCGAACATTTTGTACTGCGCGCGTGGGAACTAGGGTTAGGTACGTGCTGGTTGGGGTGGCTAAATGCTCCCAAAGCCGCTAAGTTTTTTAAATTGCCTAAAAGCAAAAAAATAGAGCACGTAATTGCCGTAGGTTATCCGGCCGCCAACGTGACACCTTCCCGTTTACACAGGCGCCACAAGTTGGAAGACATTGTCAGTTATAACCGTTATAAATAAAATGACCCCGGGCGCAAAGCCCGGGGTCTTTTTGAAAAACTAAATTACTTGCTACATTTGGAAAGTAAAGATACCGGACTATAGGCCTGATTGGCAAGCCCTTCCTTTGCACCGATAGACACGAGATAAGCATACATTTCTTTGTTACACATGCGTGCGGCCCAGCCCAGCGGCGTAAGCGGCGGTACGTTTTTAGCCGGGCTTACCTTATACTCTAACATCAAAGCCAACTGCCCGTTTCTGCGTGCGCGCGCTACCAAGTGTTTTAAAAGAGGTAAATTCTTTTTAGCCACCGCAATATGTAGGGCATTGCCGGAAGAGGATGCCTCAAACAACGTGGCCCCTTGCCCCAGCAAATAATCTACTAGGGCCGTTTTTCCGTTAGACACCGCAATCAAAAACGGCGTGAGCCCTTGAGCATTTTTGGATTTAAGTACAAACCGGTCTTGTAATAATAATTCTTCTACGCGCGCCTGATCCCCTTTAGCTGCCGCCGTAAAAATATCGTCTTTTTTATTTTTGGCGTTTTCTTCTTTTTGCTTGGCTAAAATGGCAGCATTGTCCTGCTCAATAACGGCATTTTCAACTTCGCGGATGTCTTTATTAAACCACTCTAGTACCTGCGTGCGCCCGTTTTTCTGCGCTACTGCCACCGGAACAAGCCCGTTTTTGGCGGCTATCGTCGGGTCCGCACCGGCCGCTAACAAACGTTTGACGACTTCCACATTTCCTTTGGCAGCCGCCCAGTACAAGGCGGTTTCCCCCTCTTTATTTTGTGCATTTACATCCAGCGGGGTTTGCATGGTTTGCGGTAGCAACATCATTTTAATTACTTGCGGATAGTTGTAGCGGGCCGCATAAATTAAAGCGGTATTTCCGTCTTTATTAGCCATGTTTAAATCCGCCCGGTACGCTAGCAAGTCTTGCACACTGGCCAAATCCCCCAACGAAGCCGAGATAATAAGCGGCGTATTGCCTTTTTCATTAGCCACATTGGGGTTAACTCCCCCTTTGAGCATGGCAATTACACCGGTTTCATTTTTAGTAGCCGCCGAACGGAATAAATAATTTGAATTTAAACCCTCTTTAACACCGTTCGTCAAAAACAAATCAATCAGCGCGATGTTTTTCTTCTCTAAAGCTACATAAAGCGGAGAGTGTTTATAATTATTAACGGCGTTAATGTTGGCGCCCGAAAACACTAGGCGTTGCGCAATATCGGTGTGCCCGTTATATAAACTGCGTAGCAAAGCTGTATCTTTGGTAAAAGCGTTGGGTTTGTTGACGTCGGCACCGGACAAAATAAGTTCTTCTACTGCGCCGTAATTGCCTAGCGTAGCCGCCACCACAATGAGCGGATCGCCTTTGCTGTTTACAATGTTTACGTCAGCAATTTGGCTGGTAAGCATGGATAAAAAGCTTTTGGTATCTTTCTTTTGCAAGAAAGCAGTAGCTTCGTCGGCTAACTCAGTAGGCGATTTGGTTTGTACAATTTTAGCCGGGCTTTTTTTAGAGGGCTTAAAAGGCACCCAGTTGCTTTTGAACGTAAAAGCTAGCAAAATAATTACGGGGATTGCCGCTAAAACAGCAATCACTTTGAGCGGCTTTTGTTTAGCAGCTTCTACCGTTTTGGCTACTTTACTATCTGCCGCAACGGGAATTTTGGGTAAGGAATGATGTTTTTTAGGTCTGGGAGCTGGCATAATAATTATTTACGGTTTTTTAAATTTGTTAACGCTTGGTGGGCAGCGGCTTGTTCGGCCTGTTTTTTGTTGTGGCCTTTGCCGGCGCCCAGCTCTTTACCATTTAAACTCACACGTACGGTAAAGGTTTTGTCGTGTTCCGGGCCGACAGTTTGGATAATTTCATATTCCGGCACAGCGGGACCGCTTTGTTGTAAAAATTCTTGCAAGGCACTCTTAAAATCTTGCGCGTCTTGCGTGAGTTCTTGGGTCTTGGCCCAGGGTAAAATAACACCGCGAACGGCCTCATAACCACCGTCTAAATAGATAGCGCCTAAAACGGCTTCTACGGCGTTTGAAATAATGCTGTCGCGCTCACGTCCGCCGGTGGCAAGTTCCCCCCGGCCTAGCGCCATAAATTGCCCCAGGTTTAACTCTTTGCCCCAAAGATATAAGTTGCGCCGCGAAACTAAGTTGGCCTTAATCTTAGAAAGCACCCCCTCTTCATCATGCGGGCATTGACTATAAATATAGTCTGCAACGATGGCACCTAAGATGCTGTCCCCCAGGAACTCCAAGCGTTCATTATGTTTTACGCCCCGGTGTTCCCCGGCAAAGGACTTATG
>CACXHA010000005.1 GCA_902767385.1 uncultured Elusimicrobium sp. | reverse complement strand
GCCGGGGTGGAAAGGTTCCAATAGACGGTCTTGGTGGTTTTGATTCCGGCTTTGTCTAAACCGTAGGTCGGTTTAAAGAAGTCCGGCGTGGCATTTAATGTTTTCATTTATTTTCCCTCTGTACTAATTTATCCCCGTTGGGGGCAGATTTTTTAAGGTCTGCGCAATACGACGCGCTCCCTCTATAATGGCGGACTTATCCGCACAAAAACTGATGCGTAAATACCCTTCGGCCCCAAAGGCACGCCCGGGCACTACAGCTACTAACGCCTTATCCAGTAAATACGCGGCCAACTTGTTGGAATCTTGGCAATAGTAACTAAAATCTACAAAACTGTAAAACGTGCCTTGCGGTTTTTCCACACGCAAATGCTCAATTTTAGCCAGTTCTTCTAAAAGAGTATTGCGATTATCTTCTAATACGGCGCGCAAATCGTCTACACACTCTTGCGGACCGTTCAAAGCGGCCGCGGCGGCCACTTCACTAATATCACTATTGCAAGACGTGCTTTGTGCTTGCATTTTGCTCATAGCGGCTATTAAATCTTTGTTTTCACTAACCGCCCACCCGATACGCAGCCCAGTTAGTCCATACAACTTAGATACACCGTTAATTAAAACTAAGTTATTAAAATCTTTGACGGACGCGCAAGGGTTAGGCGTTTTGTTACCGTCATAAACCAGTTGGTGGTAGATGTCGTCTAGCACTAAAAAAATTTGTTTTTCTTCGCACACCGTTACCATTTGGCGGATAAAATCTTCGCTGAAAATGTGCCCCGCCGGATTGCACGGGCTGTTAATAATAACGGCTTTGGTACGCGACGTAATGGCCTTTACCATTTCGTCCACGTTTACTTTTAACCCTTGCGTCGGTTTTACAATAACGGGCGTTCCCCCCGCCAGCTTGACCATTTCCGGGTAACTCACCCAAAACGGCGCCGGGAAAATCACTTCGTCGCCGGGTTCTACGGCGGCTAATAAAAAGTTAAAAAGCGCTTGTTTGGCACCAGCAGACACAAGTACGTTTTGCGGCTTAAACGTGTGACCGTAGTACGCCGCAGTATAATTTACAATAGCTTGTTTGAGTTCGGGCGTGCCCGAAGAGGGCGTGTATTTAATTTGGCGGGAATTTGCTTTTTGGATAATAGCTTCTACGGCACTTTGCGGGGCGGGATAAATAGGCTCGCCTCCGCCCAAATGGATGACGGGTTTTCCCGCGGCTTTTAACGCGCGCGCCGTGGCATTGATTTTAAGGGTGGGCGAATCCCCGATTTGTTGTGCCCGGGTACTTAAACAAAGAGACATCCCAAAATTCCTCATTATAATTGTATCATTTTTAGAGGAGCCTGTAACGAATTATCTGCAAATAATTTCTTTTAGATTTACACCGGTGTTGCTTATCAAAAAAGCTGTCATCCCCGAATTTGGCGGCCCGCCGCCACAAGCGCGCCGCTACGCAAGAGAAGATGATTTTTCAAACCCCACGCAGTTGACGGGGAAAAGTTTCCGTTCGCAACGTCACCGGGAAAAGCAATCAGTACCCTGATTTGTCAAAATCAAACCAGTTCGCACCGCAAGTTGAACGCCGCGTACGTCTACCGGACCGCACGCAGTGCGGCAAGTACGCAAGTGAAAGTCGGTGCGAAATGGAAAGATTTTGGCAAATTGTTGGTCACAAAAGCCCGCCTTTATTAGAGGCGGGCGAAAGGAACATCACCGGAGAAGTTGTTTATTTTTTGAGTTGCTCCAGGGCTTTGCTAATCACTTGCTTGGCATCCCCCACAATCCCATACTTACACACGTTAAAGATAGGCGCATTGGCATCTTTGTTAATGCCAATAATCACGTCGCTATGCTCCATACCTACTACATGTTGCACCGCGCCGGAAATACCGCAAGCAATATAAAGCTTGCTGGCTACCGTCACGCCGGATTGGCCCACCTGGGTTTCTTTGGGTTTAAAACCCATATCTACCGCCGCGCGGGACGCCCCTACGGCGCCGCCCAACGTTTTTGCCAGGGTTTCTAGCAGTTCAAAACCTTCTTTGTCTTTCATACCGCGCCCACCGGAAACAACCACCGGTGCTTCGTCCAACTTTTGGTTTTCGGACACCGGGTCCATTTCCGTTTGCACAATGCGCACTTTGCCCGCTTGCACCGGGATGGTAATGCGTTCTTCCACTACCGTAGCCATGCGGCCCGCGGTGGTAACTACTTTTTTAAATACGTTGGGGCGCACCGTAGCCATTTGGGGGCGGTAATCGGGGCATTTAATATCGGCCATGATGTTGCCGCCAAAAGCCGGGCGGGTTTGTATCAAATTGCCTTCCTTAATAGATAAGCCCGTACAATCGGCCGTTAAGCCCACAAAGAGCTCGGACGAAATACGCGGGGACAAATCGCGCCCAATATACGTGGACGGAAACAACACCACGCTAGGGTTATACTTGCGAATCAACGTAATCATCGCGTTAGCATATGAGAGCGTATTGTAGTTGCGGTACGCAATGGCGTTAACCGCATAAATTTTGTCGGTACCGTACTGGGAAAGCTCGGCGTAGTAGTTTTGCACATTGTCGCCAATGACTACGGCGCAAAGTTCTTCGCCCAACTGGTCGGCCAGTTCGCGCCCTTTGGAGAGTAGTTCAAACCCCACCGGGCGTACTTGTTGGGTGCGGCCGTCGTCGGCAATTTCAATAAACACCCACACGCCTTTGTAGGCCGATAAATCTTTTTTAACAGCTCCGGTGGCGGGCAGAGAAAGGGCTTTCATCGGGCACACGCTTACGCACGCCCCACACATGGTGCACGAAGCAGACGCTACTGCTTTGCGGTTGACAATAGAGAGTGCCCCAAACGGGCAGGTGGCTACACATTTGCCACATCCTACACAGTTAGCAGCAATTTGAATCATTTTACAAAACTCTCCTTTTTCAAAATTTCCACCAGTTTGGCGGCCAGTTCGGCGGGGGAGCCGGACACCATTTCCCCCTTTTGCCGCGCGGGCGGCGGGAAAATGCGGTCCACACGCGTGGGCGAACCGTTAAGCCCCAGTTTACCCGGGTCGGCGCCAATATCGGCGGCGGTCCAGGTGTAAATGGTTTTTTCTTGCGCTTTGTGCGCGGCTAAGAAAGATGGATATTTCGGTGCGTAATCTACCGGCATAGTCATCGTCACTAAAACCGGCATATCGGCCTCTAAAATTTGTTTACCGCCGTCAATTAGTTTTTTAACGACCACTTGGTTTCCGTTAGCATCTACGTTACTGCAAAACGTAATTTGCGGAATACCCAACTGGTTGGCAATACCGGGCCCGGTTTGGGCGGTATCGCCGTCAATAGCCATTTGGCCGCATAAAATCAAATCATAGGAACCGATTTTGCGAATGGCCGTAGCGAGCGCATAGGCCGTAGCCCACGTGTCGGACCCGGCAAAAGCGCGATCAGAAAGTAAAACGCCTTCGTCGGCCCCTAACGCTAGCGCCAAGCGTAGTACGGCAACGGCTTGGTTGGGCCCCATGGAAAGGACCGTCACTTTGGCCCCGGTTTTTTGCTTAATTTCCAATGCTTTTTCCAGAGCAAAGTGGTCGTAGGGGTTTAAAATACTGGGAACCCCGGCGCGGATTAAAGTGCCGGTTTTCGGATCCACTTTTACTTGGGTAGAATCGGGTACTTGTTTAATGCATACAATAATGTTCATAGTGCGTTCCTATTTTTTGAAAATTTCCCGTAATTTGGCGGACACTTGGTCCATATCGTCTATGAGTCCGCGCATTTTATCTTCAATGCCTACCAGGTTGACCGCTTGCGAAAGTTCGGCCGTATTGATATTGGGGCAGGTGCCCAACACCAGGCGTAGTCCCTCGCTGGCTACCTTAAAAGCACTTTGGCGCGCATTGACGCGGGCCATGGTGCATAGGGAGGCAATATCAAAGCGACTGCCTTCGGTGACGCGTTTGTTAGCGCACTCGTGCGTGAAAACGGCGGCTACTTCTATTTCGCTAATCAGGTCGCCCAACATAAAGGTAACGTATTGGTGGCGCGTTAACTTATTGACGCGGCAATCTTCCAGCACGCGGGCCAAGGCTCTAAACCCAAGGGCCACACTGTCGGCCCCTACTTGCGGGTTTTGGGCGTGGATGGCATCAAACTCGGCGGCTTGGTTCAAATAGTATTGACCGCGCGATTTAAGATGTTCTTGCCAGCGTCCGCGGAAAATCGTCATCTCCAATACTTCGCTGGTACCTTCGTAAATACAAGTGATTTTCACGTCGCGTTTGATTTTTTCTACGGCAAATTCTTTGGTGTAGCCAAATCCGCCCATGGCCTGAATCGCGTCTTCGGCCGCTTTATTGCCCGATTCAGTAGCGTAGAGCTTGGCAATCGCTCCCTCGGTGGCTAAACCGTGGTTGTTGACTTCCAATTGTTTAGCGGTCCAGTCAATGTAAGCGCGGGCGGCTTCAAAGCGGATATAGTGGGGCGTAATAAGTTTTAGCATAAACCCTTGCTTTTGGGACAAGGGGCCGCCGGCCTGGATACGCTGCCCGGCATACTCTAAAGCGGTTTCTACGGCTTGTTCGCCGCCGCCTAAGCCAAACGCGGCTACCATTAAACGCGTGTAGCCAAAAACGGCTTGCGCTTGCAGGAAACCTTGCCCTTCTTTTAGACCAATTAAATTTTCGGCCGGCACATACACTTCGTCAAACGCCAAACCCGCGGTGTTAGACAAGCGAATCCCATGTTTGTCTTCGTGTGCGTCTTGCGTAAAACCGGGGGTGCCTTTCTCTACAATAAACCAGGAAGGGCCGCCGGGAGCTAAGGCCAAAACGGTGTAAATATCGGCCACGCCGCCGTTGGAAATCCACATTTTACTGCCGGTAATTTTGTAACCCACTACTTTGCCGTCTTTGACTACATGCTCGGCGCGGGTGCGCAAGGAAACTAAGTCACTGCCGGCGTCGGCTTCGGTTGCGCCGTAAGCTACCAATTTATTTTCGTGTGCGATTTTTTTAAACCACTTGGCTTTTTGTTCGGGCGTGCCACCTACGTTTAAAGGGTCGCTGCCTAGAAAAGTGGCAAATACGCCGGTGGCAATACCCAAGTCAATGCGGGCGAGTTGTTCGCAGATGCGGTAAATCTCGGTCGTCTGCCCGCCCAGGCCGCCGTATTCTTCGGGGATGAGCAACAAATGTATGCCCAGTACATCATGGTCATACATTTCTTTTAAGATATCTAAAGGAATTTCGTTCTTTGCGTCATGCTCGCGGATTAAGTTAAACGAGATGCGGTTTTTAGCGTACTGGCGCAAGCTGTCCAGCATAAGGTTGCGCGTAGTTAAGTCGTTTTTAGCCATAGTTTAAACGCTCCAAAATAAGTTATTTATATTATACCAAATTAAAAGGGTCCACACTCCACAACACACTTTAAATTAGGCAGAAATTACAAACGCAAGATTATCCAAGAACTTAAACGGCGCGGTAATTTCAAAATAATTTGTGCCACAACGCGGCTTGCACTTGCGCAGCATACTTGTACGAACCGCCTTTTAAGGCGGAGGTATGTAAGCAAGTGCATAACAAAGTATTGCCTTAAATTAGGAAGAAATTACAATTTCGCCCCAGTATGCTATAATAAATTTATGACTTGTATATTTTGTGGTATCGCCGACGGCTCTATTAAAAGCCAACTAATTTACGAAGATGACCAAGTAGTAGCGTTTAAGGACTTAAACCCCCAAGCGCCTACACACTTGCTCATTATCCCGCGTAAGCATATTGCGCGCTTGTCCGAAGCGAACGAAAAAGACGCCGCGCTCTTGGGGCATATCCTCTTGGTAGCCAAAAAATTGGCGGCCCAGTTTGACCTCAAAGACTTCCGCTTGGTAACCAACAACGGCAAAGGCGCGGGGCAGAGTGTGGACCACCTGCATTTCCACATGATGGCCGGTAGAAGATTTCTCTGGCCTGCCGGGTAGTTTCTGTCTAATTTGACGCAATACTTTGTTGCTCGGATGGTCGGATACCTCCGCCCTTCGGGCGCGTGCCGCCAGTATACCTCCTATCCTCACGTCGCGTCTTGCGCCAAATTCGTTTGAAACTCCAAACTCTTTCGTTCTTTCTCAAACACCGGGAAAAACTAAAAGGGGGCTGATTTTTCAGTTTTGAACCGAATTTGCACCGTAAGTTGAACGCCGCGTACGTCTGCCGGACCGCACGAAGTGCGGCAAGTACGCAAGCGAAAATCGGTGCAAAGTCGGCCAAAAGTGGAAAATTGTTGCCGGGGTACAACTAAACATCGCGCCTGCTGTTTAGTTTAGGTGTTGTTTTTTCACGCAAAATAATCTATAATAATGAGGTACTATTTTAACCTACTGACCCTAGAAGGTGGTGAGAAACACAATGGTTTTTGTAAAAGTTAGAGATGCTGAACACCTCGAAGAAGCGATCAAACGCTTCAAACGGGAATGCGAAAAAAACGGTATCTTGCGCGAAATTAAACGCCGCGAAACCTACACTCCTCCAAGTGTAAAACGCAAACTCAAATCCGAGGAAGCTCAGCGCCGTGCACGCCGCACCAAACGCCGTCGCTTTTAAGTTTCCGTTTCATCAGGCAATAGTCCTTGTAACATAGGGCTATTGCCTTGTTTTCCTTGTGTTTTATAGGTGAGCTGTGAAAACAGACATTGTAGAACAAATTAAGGACCGCCTGGATATTGTAGAGTTTATCCGTCAGTATGTGCCCAGTTTAAAACGGGCCGGTAAAACCTACAAGGCCTGTTGTCCGTTTCATCAAGAAAAAACCCCCTCTTTTACCTGCAGCAGCGAAAAAGGACTTTTCTATTGTTTCGGCTGCCAAGAAGGTGGGGACATTATTGCGTTCTTGATGAAAATAGAACATTTGTCTTTCAAAGAGGCCTTAGAGCGCCTGGCCGACCAAGCCGGTATTGAATACCAACTTACCGAACTTTCCGGCGAAGAACAACACCGTCAAAGCGTACGCAAAGTGTTAGACTTTGCCCGCCAGTATTATCACAAAAATTTCATGTCGCGCGCGGGCGATTACGCGCGCGCGTACGTAAAGAGCCGTCACCTTACCAAAGAAACCTGCGAACATTTTGAGCTGGGCCTTTCTACCAACCAGGGGATCCTCTCGCACGCGGCCCAAGAAGCCGGCTATACGGACACCGATTTAAAAGATGCCGGCCTGTGTGTACAGACCGAGTACGGGCTCAAAGAATATTTTAGAAACCGCCTGATGTTCCCCATTTGGAACCAACGCGGTGATACGGTAGGTTTTGGCGGACGCATTTTAGGCGAAGGGGAACCCAAATATTTAAACTCTCCCGAAACGATTTTATTTACTAAATCGCACGTGTTGTACGGGCTCAATTTTGCCGGGCCGGCCATTCGCAAAGAGGGCCGCGCGGTGCTGCTGGAAGGATACATGGACGTTATCGGCTGCCACCAAGCGGGCGTGGAATATACCGTGGCACCGTTAGGCACCAGTCTTACCGAGGAACATGCCAAGCTCTTAAAACGCTACACGCAAAACGTGGTGGTATTATTTGACCCCGACGAAGCCGGGCTTAAAGCCGCCCTGCGCGGGGCGCTTATTTTGGTGGAACAAGGCATTTTTGTAAAAGTAGCCGGCCTGCCCGACGGCTTAGACCCCGACGAATATATCATAAAATACGGCAAAGAAAAATTTGAAGAAATTTTAAATAATGCCCAAGAGCTTATTACCTTTCACTTGCAACGGGAGTTATCGCTACGCGCCCAACCGTTATCAGCGCAGGACAAAACGCAAATCGTAACCGAACTGGCGCAAACGTTAGCCAAACAACCCGACGCAATTGTTCGGCGCGAGTGGGCCAAACAAGTAGCCGAAACGTTGGGCATTGAAGAAGCGTTGGTCTTGCAACGCTTGGCTCAAATTACGCGTGCAAGTGCACGCTACGCGCAGTATCCGGCCGGCAAACAACCCTCGGTCGTTCACGCCGAGCAGGTGTTACCCACGCCCGCCCCGGAAGAAGATTTACTGTCCTGGCTGCTCAAAAGTCCGCAGCACGTGGTGCTGTGCGATAAGTTAAGTGCACAAGATTTTTCGTCACCCCGTTTGTGGCAACTTTTTCAAACCATTGTGCAAGTGCACCAAACTCACCCGCAAGCGGCGGACTTGACGGATTTAACCGCCCAGGCACTCCCGCAGCAGCAAAACGAAATCGCCAAATTGGCGCTTTTGCAAACCCCCAACGATTTTGACCCCGCACGCGATATTTCCGCCTGCGCGGCCAAGTTAGAACAAGCCGGCATTCAAAAAAAATTACAAGCCGTTACAAGGCAAATGAAAGCGTATGGCACCGGACAAGTGCCGCCGGAAGTTTTTGAGACTTATATGCAGTTACAACGAAAATTAAAACAATACCGGAGTTAAAAAATTATGGCATCTGGAAACAAAGCGTTAAAAGATTTAGTAGAAGAAGGCAAGGAAAGCGGATTTTTGTCCGTAGAGGAACTGAACCGCTCCCTGGCCGCCGCCGATATGAGCGCCCAAGACGTAGAGGGCGTGATGGGTACCCTGGACGATTTAGGTATCCAACTGGTGGACCAGAAGAAATTAAAAGAAACTGAAAAAGAAACTTTAAGCGAAGATTGGAACAGCTTGTCTGCCTCCGGGCTAGATGTGTCCAACTCCATCCGGATGTACCTCTCCGAAATGGGACGCGTACCGCTCTTAACGCGCGACGAAGAAATCACGCTGGCGCGCAATATCCGCGAACGTGAAAAAGAACTGCGTAAATTAGTCTTGGAATCCCCGATTACCATGCGCGAAATTTGCAACTGGGAAGAACTGGTGGACCAGGAAGAAATGACCACCAAAGAGCTCATGCCCCGCGGCAAACGCACCACGCGCGAGCTAAACAACATGCGCCGCAAATTAAAAGAGGCCGCCCAATTTATCAGCAAGCGTGAAAAAGAAATTACCAAACTGATGAAGGAACTGCGCACCGAAAAACTCTCCGAAAAACGCACCAACCGCTGTATTGAAATGCTGGAAGCCAAACAAAAAGAAGTCGTTGCACGCATTAATAAGCTCAATTTAAACCAAAACAAAATCAAACGTTTGACCAACAAAATTAAAAGCTTGGCCGACCGTCTGCGCGAAGCCGCCAACGATATGCAACGCTTTGACGATTACTTTGGCCCGTACGCGCAAGTTAAAAAATTAGTGAGCGACTATAAAAACAAAAAAATTACCGAGCGTGCTTTTAAGAAAGCCACCAAATTCTCGCTAGAAGAATTGGAACGTGCCCTGACCAACATTGAGGGCGTACGCCGCCGCCATGCCCAAATGGTGGAAACGCTGCCCATGAATGAAAAAGAATTTTTGGCCTTTAATGACCGCATTGTGTTTTTTGAGAATATGATTTTACAAGACAAAATCAAACTCATCAAAGCCAACTTGCGTTTGGTGGTATCTATCGCCAAAAAACATGTCAACTCCAACTTGGAACTTTCCGATCTCATCCAAGAAGGCGGGCTGGGACTCATGAAAGCGGTAGAAAAATTTGAATACAAACGCGGATTTAAGTTTTCTACGTATGCCACGTGGTGGATTCGCCAAAGCATCAACCGCGCCATCGCCGACCAAGCCAACACCATTCGTATCCCGGTGCACATGAAAGAGTTGGTATCCAAACTTACCAAAGTAGCCAATAAATTCCGTCAAGAACATGGATGCGAACCGAACATTGAAGATTACGTAAAATACTTGCACCTCTCGGCGGAAAAAGTAAAAAGCGTACTTAAAATTATGCAAGACCCCATTTCGCTCTCTACTCCGATTGGCGAGGATGAAGACTCCAACCTAGAAGATTTTATTGAAGATAAAAGCGGCCCCAACCCCACCACCGCCGCGGCTGATTTCTTGCGCAAACAGGAAGTGGCCGACGTACTGGCTACCCTGTCCGAGCGCGAAGCTAAAATTATCAGCTTGCGCTTTGGGATAGATTCGGGTTACCCGCGCACGCTCGAAGAAGTGGGCAAGATGTTTAACGTAACGCGTGAGCGCGTGCGCCAAATTGAGGCCAAGGCGATTCGTAAACTGCGCCACCCCAGCCGAACAAAAATGTTAAAAGACTACCAAGAATAGAACGACTACCTTGCAACGTTGTATTTTACGCACAAAACCTAAAACGGAAAGTTTTAGGTTTTGTTGTTTTCCGGGCAATCGGTTGCCTATAATTGCTACAATAGCTATATGTCCGCGCCTGTAAAAATCCAATACCTAAAAGGCATCGGCCCCGCCAAGGCCAAACTGTTTGAACGGCTGGAAATCCAAACCGTACAGGATTTATTACACTACTATCCGCGTACGTACCAGGACCGCCGCCTCAACATGCCGCCCAATGAATATAACGCCGATTCGCTCACTATTTTTAAGGGCCGCGTACTGCGCACCCAGCAAATCCCCGCCAAAAGCGTGCTGATTTTTAAAGCCGTACTGGAAGACGAAAAAGGCGAGCAACTGGAGTGCACCTGGTTTAAAAAACGGATGTACCGCGCGTTCCGGTTTGACCCGTTTGGACAACTTAAAAAAGATTTTCACTTAAATAATGAGGTCTGGGTCATCGGGCGCAAAAACGACCGCGGGGCGATGTTCGGCAACCAAATCACCGTGGACGAATATTATGTGGCGGCGGACGTAATGACCCAATGGCACGCCGGGCGGTTAACCCCCATTTACGCGCTTACGGAGGGTCTTACCAACAAACAATTTCGGCAATTTATGGTGGAAGCGCTTCAATCGCCCACGCTGACGGAAACGCCCGAAATTTTACCCTCCGCTATCCTGCAAAAACGCAAACTGTTAAGTGCGCCGCAAGCGCTTAAAGCGATTCACTTTCCTAATTCCCTGGCTGAACTAAACGTGGCCCGCACGCGCCTGGCGTACGAAGAATTTTTACTCTTGGCTACGGCGTGGGGCATTAAACGCACGCAGACCAAAGTGCTTGCCAAAGATTACGCATACGAAATTAAAAAAACACTCCTTACCCCTTTTAAAGAACAATTAGGTTTTGATTTCACCGGTAGCCAAAAAAAAGTGATTAACGAAATTTTCAGTGACTTATTATCCCCCCGTCCCATGAACCGTTTATTACAGGGAGACGTGGGTTCGGGCAAAACGGTAGTGGCGTTGTGCGCCATGCTCTTGGCGGTGGAAAACGGTTACCAGGCCGCGCTTATGGCCCCGACGGAAATTTTGGCCGAGCAGCATTTCTTAACCTTTAAGCGCATCTTAAAAGATTTACCGGTAAAAGTAGCTATTTTAACTTCCAGTACTAAAACCGCGCAAAAGAAAAAAATTTTGCAGGGTCTGGCGGACGGCTCTATCCAAATTTTGGTGGGCACGCACGCGGTCATTCAAGACAACGTACAATTTCATAATTTGCGTTTAGCCGTTATTGACGAACAGCACCGCTTCGGCGTAAAACAACGCAGCAAACTCAAAGAAAAAACCGCCAAATTAGACCTTTTAACTATGACCGCCACGCCGATTCCGCGCACGCTGGCGTTGGCCTTTTACGGCGATTTGGCAGTATCCACCATTAGCGAACTACCCCCCGGCCGCCAACCCATTTTAACCGAGTGCGCCACCTCTAAACTAGCTTACGACCGCGTGCGCAGCGAAGTACAAAAGGCCGTCAGGCATATATTGTTTTTCCGCTCATAGAAGAGAGCGAAAAAATTTCCGCCAAAGCCGTAAGCGAAGAATTTGAAAAACTTAAAAAAGTGTTCCCGCAGTTTAAACTGGCGGTGCTGCATGGGCAAATGACGCAGGCCGAAAAGGAAGCCGTCATGGCAGATTTTGCCACGCACAAAACCGATATTTTGGTGGCTACACCCGTTATAGAAGTGGGCATTGATGTTAAAAATGCCACCGTCATGGTGATTGAAAATGCCGAGCGTTTTGGCCTGGCCAGTTTGCACCAGTTGCGCGGGCGCGTAGGACGGGGCGAACACGAAAGCTACTGCGTTTTGGTGCCGCAACATGCAGGAAGCGTAGCCCAAGAACGGGTGGATATTATTTGCGCTACGCGCGACGGATTTAAAATCGGCGAGCGCGATATGCAACTGCGCGGGCCGGGTGAAATTTTAGGTACGCGCCAAAGCGGCGAGTTGGAGCTGAAAGCCGGAGATATTTTTAAAGACCGCGACATTTTATACCAGGCCATTGAGGACCGCGACGAGCTTTTAAGCACAGACCCCGGCCTTGTAAAGCCACAGCACGCGCTACTACGCTTAAAACTGCGCGAACTTTACGAGCAAAACTGGCACTTAATAGATTTAAGTTGACCCTGTGAAAAAACCCCCGCAACCGCGGGGGTTTTTATAAGGTGCTAAAAATTATTTTCTTGCGGGGTTAATGTCAAGGTAGCGTGGTAGGTGTTGCCACTTTCAAAAGTTTCCACATAGCTATTTACTTCTGCCCGTTTCATAAAAAACACACTTTCTAGCGGGGCCCCCCTTTGTACCAAAATACAACAAGGATTCTTTTGATTTCCGCTCACATCAAACGGCCGGTATGGCCCGTTGGGCATTAAAAGCTGACGCCATTGGGAAAAATCCAATCTTTTGTCCAAATATACTAGCGCACTGTATTTGGCTTCTTGCCGTATAGATTTAGGAAATTCCATATAATCAAAATCTAACGCAAGTCCCACCTTCGTACGATTTAAATCCAATTCTTTAGAGCGTTGTTTGGCTGTTTGGGCCTCTTCCTGGCTTTCTAACGGACGCAAGGTCATTTCATAATACTTCCCCCCCTGCAAAGGCGGGAAAGTAATTTGCTGGGTAGCGTAAAGCGGAGCATTTAAGGTAAGCTGCGTAGCTCCCTGCGGAACAAACAGAACGTACCCTTCATTGACCCGACGCGGAACGGAAACAACATGCCCGCGCACCGATACATTAAGAATTTCCGTTTTGATAAACAAAACAGCACTGGGTTCCTCTTGTTGGTCCATGCGTGGCAAAATGCGCAACAAATCTTTATTGGTAGCCGCCATCGGCGAAGAGGCCACAAACGTAAGCCCATATCCCGGCAGAGCCATACAACATAAAAGAATCCAAGCTAATTTCTTCATTTTGTTCCCCCTATTTTTTATATTATACATTTTTCAAATAGGGTACGAAAACCCTATGAATTTGTCTTAATTCTACCGGAAAAGTGCTACAATATAGAGGTCATAAATTCGCGTGGGAAAACGCCACGCAAACCAGGAGAACTGTGTGAAAAAATATATTGCTGAGTTGTTAGGTACGTTTGTACTTACGCTGTTTGGATGCGGTGCTGCCGCCCTGGCAGGCGAAACGCTGGGCATATTGGGTGTGGCCTTTGCATTTGGGTTATCCATCGTGTCCATGGCTTACGTGATTGGAAACATTTCGGGCTGTCACATCAACCCCGCTGTTTCTTTAGGCGTGTGGATGAGTGGCAAAATGACCGATAAAGATTTTGTGGGATACGTCATCGCCCAATGTTTGGGAGCTTTACTGGCTGCCTACCTTTTGGCCGCTATTATTAATGCCACGAACATAGGACCGGTTGCGTTGACCGGCTTAGGTGCCAACGGCTTTGGCAATTACTCTGCCATCGGTTTGGAATTGGAAGGAGCCTTGTTAGTGGAAATGATTTTAACCTGCGTCTTTGTACTTACCGTACTGGGCGTAACCGACAGCAGCAAAAACGCCACCATTGCCGGTTTAATTATCGGCTTAACGCTGACGTTTGTGCATATTTTGGGAATCCCGCTGACAGGTACCTCCGTCAACCCGGCGCGCAGCTTTGGGCCGGCACTTGTAATGGGCGGAGCCGCTTGGAACCAACTGTGGGTATTTGTTGTAGGACCCTTTGTAGGTGGCGGTTTGGCAGCCCTCATTTGGAAAAGATTAAAAGTCAAAAAATAAATCTTCTCAAAACCCCCGCACAGGCGGGGGTTTTTTACGGTACACCTAGGTCCTTTTTTCCCTGCCAAATAGGTCCTTTGTTCCTTGAATTAATCCCCCAAAAACTCTATAGTATAAGTATGAAGTTTACTGGAAATTTTTTATTTGCTTGTTGTGTAGCCGTTGGGGTGTTAAGTAGTGCCTCCGTAGCCAACGCCCAGTCTGCTTGGCTAAAAAACGGGTTGCGCTTGGCTAAAACGCCCTTATTGCGTGCCCCTCTTACAGACGGGATAGACCGCGCGGTATGGCGCGGCGCAAAAGCACCCGATATTCGTTTGTCTGTTGCCCGGCTGGACCACGCTATCTTGCTAAACTATCCCATGGACAAACGGCCGCACTCCACCGCGTTTTTATTTCACACCCACTATAAAGGAATCCGGGAAGTGTGGGCGGTAACTGCCAACCACGTCGTACAACCGGGTGAAAAAGTACGTTTAACTTTTTACGACCATAAAAAAGAAATCCCCGTTGACGGCCAAGTAGTACAGTTGGGGCCGGCTTTACTTTCCGATGCTGCCCTTATCAAACTGCCGGCTTCCCTCCCGCAAGAGTTGCGCCCGCTAGCCCTCAACGCTCAAATGCGTCCCCAAGAAAAATTAACCACGTGGGGATATGCCTCTAATAAACTTTATCAAATCAAAGATTTAACTTTTGAAAAGAATAACACTCGTTTTATCCGTACCGACTTTCCGTCCACCCAAACCAAGCGTTCCGGCTTGTGCGGAGGCCCTTTGCTCAACGCGCAAGGCCAAGCACAGGGGATTCATTGCGGCAGCACCGAAGAAGACAAGGCCTACGCCGCCAGCGTAAGTGTGATTCCCTTTTTACTCAAAGCTTACTACGAAGGAAATGCAGACATCCCCTTGTTTATGAAACAATACCAACTGGGGACGATTCACATAGAGGAACGGATTTGGTATATGCAATGTCTGTCTAAAGAAGGAATGTTAATTAATGCCGAACCGGTATATGACCAACTGCATCAATCGGACGTGCTGAGTTTACTAAGCGACCCAGAAGTACGTTACATGCGCTTCTTACTCGGCCCGCGCTACGAAAACAAAATTATCCGCATTTTAGTCTATGACAAGCAAACCCAAAAATATTGGTTTGAAAAACCAACACCCGGCCGAAATTTTTACGAGTAAAAATCTTTACTTTAACCAAGCTTGCGCTTCTTCACTGCCGTTTTGTGCGGCACGTTCCAGCCAGGCACGCCCTTTACGCGGGCTGCGTTTTACCCCGGCACCTTTAAGATAAATTTGCCCTAACACATATTGCGCCGAGGGATTTTCCTGCTCGGCCGCTTGTTCAAAAAAGCGCAGTGCCAGCGGAACCGATTTTGCCGTCCCTTGCCCTTGCAGCAACATAAAGCCCGTCATATATTGCGCTTGGCTATGCCCTTGCGCGGCAGCGTTGGAAAACCAAGCAAAGGCATCTTCCAAACGGGCGGGACTATCCGCATAAGCTAGTTCGCCTAATTGATATTGGGCAAGCGGATAGGACAGTTGAGCCGCTTGCGCTAAAAATTCTTGCGCGGTTTCTTTATTTTCTTCCACGCCCTTGCCTTCATCATAAGCGCGGTATAATTCAAAGGCGGCTGACGCTAAGGTTTTGTTGGAAGTTTCCCACGCTTTTTTAAGCCACTCTACCGCCAACGCTTCGTCGGCTAAAAGGGGCTGGCCGGCTTGATAAGCTTGCGCTAAAAAAAGCATGGCTTGCCCGTCGCCCCCTTGGGCGGATTGCTGTTGCTGCACAAGGCGGTTTACCTCATCAAATAGCACCGCGTCTTGCGTAGCCAAAGTAGCTACTTTGGCTTGTGCCGCAGAGGAGCCTTTTTGCGCTGCCTGCAAATACCAGTACAAAGCTTGTCCGTTATGTTGGACAACCCCTTTGCCTTGCGCGTACAAATTGCCCAACTCATACTGTGCCTGCGGTAAATTTTGTTGCACTGCAATTTGCAAATAATCCATCGCGCTTTTTTCGTCTAACGTAGTCCCCTTGCCCAAGGTATAAAGTTGGTAAAGTTCCCAAGCTGCCTCTACGCTACCCTGAGCAGCCGCTTGCTGATACCATTGCAGTGCTTGGGCCGCATCGGGTTTAGTACCCTGCCCCGCCAAATAATCTTGCGCCACTGCCAGTTGGGCCTCCACTTGCCCGGCTTGCGCCTGTTTTAAATGTTTAGCAAATGCACGCTCTTGCGGAGTGCGATAAAAAGCAAAAGTAAAAAGTCCGGCGGCCAGTAATACGCCTACTAAAATTTTCAAAAATGTTTTCATAATCGTTTCTTGATAACCTCCCAAACGGACGTTACGTATTTGCCTTTATTATAGCTTTTTTACCAAAATAGCGGACAAAAAACAAAGACCCAGGCGATAGAACTAAAATTTTGGGCAGGCAGTTTTGCTTTTTGCTACAATATAAGCACATGAAATATATTTTGTATATCTTAACGATAGTCCTATTATTTGTGGGCGGAATGATTGTGGGCAACAATTATTTGCCGGAACCTTCTACCGTTCGTTCTTCTGCCATTTCCGTACCACAATTAAACACACAAAACCCGATTTTTGAGCGTACCGATAAAGAAGTGGCCGAACGGGAGCTAAATATTTTGGACCAAGCCCTTGCGTCCTGCCCGGTAGTGGTAGGTGAAGAAAAAGACCGTTTGGTCAACCACATTAAACTGTGGCTTGCCTTGGAAGATTTCAACTTAAAAAAAGCTATTTTGGAATTAGAAATGGCAAAAAACGTGGAAACCAACCGCCCAACCGCTCAGTTTCTAAAAGCAACGCAAGAGTATAACGAAGCGCGCGAAAATGCAGAAAAAATGGCGGACGAATTATTCCCCGCCCACGCTACCCCGGAACAACCTGCAGAACCGGCGGTCAACTAACTTTACCCAGTACAAAAGGCCCTCTTTTTTAGAGGGCCTTTTGTATGCCTATACACAAATTATTTCCCGGCGCCGCAGCATTTTTTATATTTCTTGCCACTGCCACACGGGCACGGGTCGTTGCGCCCGATACGCGGGCCTTCGTGCACAACCGTTTCCACGTGCTGTTGCTCGGGGTTGCCTTCGGCACGAAGTTCTGCCTCGTGGTCTTTCATCCACTTTTTCATTTGGCGGATACTTTTAAAGTTCACGCCGTCGGCCTCCATACGCCGGGCAATATTCATAAAGCGTTCTTTGATCTTGGGATCTTTAAGCTGCATCTTAAACGCTTCGGGTAGCGAGTCTATTTCCTTTTCTAATTTGTCGGTAATAGATTGCGGCGCAGTAGGCGGTACTTCTTCCTTCTTTTTTTTGAAAGGATTCCAAATCATAACGTAAAACTCCTATTTAATTAAATTCTCTACAAAATTTTTGATAATTTCCGCTTTTTCAAAGTAATGTTTTTCACGCGGAACCACCAAACGGTTGGGGTGCTTGGCCCAAATGTTTAAAATTTTATCATCAATTTCAAAGGCCTGTTGCAGGTTTTCCGTACGCACATTAGTGGCTTGGTAATAATCTTTCTCCGGCGGCGGAGAGAGGTGAATGACCGCATCATAGCGGGCTAGTTCGGCTTCTAAAGAAGACTCCATATTCTTAAAAAAATCTTCCGGTCCGTAAGGCCAATATACGGCCCCATCAATGGTACCGCGGTCACACACCATAACGGGCGCGTCCGAAGTTTTTTCGGCCAGTTCTTCTAACTGTTTGACGGTGTAAAAAATAATTTTTTGCGCGTGCACAATATGCACCGGGCTGTTATCCGTACGCGGAAAACCACCGCTGTAAATCAGCGTAGCGGCTTCTTGCACCAGGGCAATTTTTTTACCAAACGTTTCTTTTAAGATAGACAGTGCCGTCGTTTTCCCGCCACTGGGGCCACCTGTTAAAACAATTTTTTTCATAACGTTATCCTTTAATAATTTTTTCTACAAAATCTTTAATAATTTGTGCTTTTTCAAAGAAATGCTCTTTGCCTTCCACAATCAAGCGGTTGGGGTGCTTGGCCCAAATGTTTAAAATTTTACGGTCAATTTCAAAGGCCTGGTCCAAGCTTTCGGTACGCACGTGAGTAGACTGATAAAACGCCGGGTTAGTGGGCGGAGAGAGGTGCAACACCGCATCATAGCGGGCCATTTCCGCCTCCAGCGCAGTGCCCATGGTTTTAAAAAAATCTTCCACCCCGCCAGGCCAGTAAACCGCTGCGTCCACCGTGCCGCGGTCACACACAATCAGCTGGGCTTGCGAGTATTCTTCGGCCAAAGCTTCCATTTCGCGCGTGGTTACAAAAATAATTTTTTGGGCCGCTTCAATATGAGGGATTGAATTATCTTGCCGCGGAAACCCGCCGCTAAAAATAAGGGTAGCCGCCTCACGCACCAGCTCCACTTGCGGGCCAAACGTTTCTTTAAGCACCGTTAGGGCGGTTGTCTTACCGCTGTTGGGGCCACCGGTTAAGGCAATTTTTTTGGGTTTACTCATGGGTCTCCTCCGGGGCGGGTGTCTTTTGGTCCGCCTCTCTTGCTGCGTTTAATTCCTTTAAATAAAGCTGTACTAATTCATCAAATTCGGCCCGTTTTTCCGGCGGAATATCTCTTACCGCGGAATTGCGGTTTTTCATTTTTAAGAAATCTAAAAATTTATTTTTCTCTTTAATACGGAAATCCAAATGCGGCCCGGTGGAAAGCCCCGTACTGCCGATATATCCCACCGTATCGCCCTGTTTAATCCGGGCCCCTACTTTAACGCCTTTGCCAAAACTTTTTAAGTGCCCATACATAGTGGTATAGTCATTAGCGTGGTGAATTTCCACAAAGTTACCAAACCCGCCTTTCCAACCGGCAAATTTTACCGTACCGTCGGCCACGGCTTGCACCGGGGTCCCCAGCGGGGCGGCGTAGTCAATGCCCAAATGCGGGCGACGGATTTTTAAAATGGGGTGCATACGCGCCGGGTTAAAATGCGAAGAAATACGATATCCGCGGAAACTAATGGGAGATTTTAAAAACATCTTGCGGCTGACTTTGCCCGTCTCATCATAAAAATCATCTTCAAAGTAAAAAGCGTAAGTAGGTTTTTTGTCGTAAATCCCTTGGTACGAACCAGCTAAGAAGTCCTGGCTGACAATTTCACCGGACGGGGTATAATTTTCTTCCCACAGGGCGGTGTACTGGTCCCCATTTTGCGTGTCCGTGTTAAAATCCACTGTCCAAGAGAAGGCATCTGTAAAATCTAACACCAACGGCACTTGTAGGCCGTCGGCCACCATGGTTTGGAAAAGCGAACTGTGAATCGTACCCGCGGCTGTTTTTACACGCGTGCTTAGTTCCACTTCACTCACGCCGGCCACCAGGTTATCCCCCACGTTGGCCACATAATAATTTGTAAAACCTTGTTTGAGTAGCAGTAAAATCAGGTGCCCGTCCTCTACCGAAAGCGTGTACTCATCTTGCGGTTTTAAGCGGCGCGTATTAACAACGCTGCTCAGTTTTGCCACAATCGCCACGACGTCTTGTTTAGGCAGCCCGCTTTCAACCAGCGCATTGTAAATGGGCTTTTGTTTAATGGTATATGTTTGGGAAGGAATTTCGCGCTGGGCGGCCAAAAGCTCTTGCTCGCGCTGAGCGCGTTGGTGTTTTACTTGCAAGGCAAAGTGCGTGCTAAACGCCACAATCCCCAGCACCACCAAGTAAAAAAGCAGGTCGTGGTAGCGCAGGTAATGACGTTGTAAAAAAGCAAGCACTGTTTGCTTCATGCTATTAAAAGGGGGCAGAAAATCTGCCCCAAACCAATTAATTTTCTTTTAAGAAGCTACACAACGCAATGGCGTTGAGTTTTACTTTCGGGTCATCGGCGCGCGAAGGCAAGATGACCGGGATTTTCGGCCCGACTAAAACAGCCGCAGCTTCCATATCCGCTCCAAAAAACGCAAGCGCTTTGTAAAGCGGGTTTCCGGCGTCCAGGTCCGGCAGCATTAAAATATCGGCATCGCCAGCCACTTGTTTGCCGGTAATGCCTTTTTCGGCGGCGCGCTCGGCCGACATAGAAATATAGAAATCATACGGGCCTTCCACCACGCAACCGGTAATTTTGCCTTCTTTATTCATTTGTTCTAAAGCGGCGGCATCTACGGTGCTGGGGATTTTTTCGTTCACTTTTTCCACCGGGCACACACACGCCACTTTGGGGTTTTCTAAACCCAATTTGTGCATGGTGTTTACGGCGTTTTGCACAATTTTTACTTTTTGTTCCAACGTCGGCGCAATCACAACGGCAGAGTCGGTCACCGCAAACGGTTTTTTGTATTTGGGCGTGCTAAAAAGCACAAAGTGGGAAAGCAGTGCGCCTTCGGGCACCAAGTGCGCCTCTTTATTTAAAATGGCTTTCATGTAATACTTGGTATCCACCAGGCCTTTAATTAAAAAGTCGCCCTTGCCGGCTAAAATTTGGTCCACTGCCAGTTTACACATGGTGGGCACGTCTTCGCAATCAATAAATTCAAATTTGCTTTCGTTAAGCCCTACGTTTTTGACCATTTCTTTCACAGCGGCCAACGGCCCAATTAAAATACCGTGGGATATAAGCCCGTTATCGTCGGCCATTTTAATAGCGGTAAGGGCTTCTTTGTTATTGGCACCAGGCACCACCACGCGGTTGGTTTTTCCTTTTACTTGGTTAATTAAATCCGCAAAACTACTAAACTTCATACTTCCTCCTTTTTAGTTACGCATTATATTGTTTTACCATACTTGGGTTTTGTAAAGCGCGCCGCGCGGCATCACGCAACGCATCTTTTTCTTCGCTCCCCGGGAACACATACATCGGTGCAATCCAGCTGACATAACGGCTAATGTCTTGCGGAATATAAGCACTAAACATCAGGGCACCGGTAAGCGCAATAAAATCCACTTTGCCTTCCAGCACCACAGCCATTTCTCCAATGGCTTTGGACATTTGATACACCATGGCGTCGCGTGCCAATTTGGCGTCTGCCCGCGTACAAGTAATTAAACTGCCTGGGCGTTTTTTGCCAGTCGTAATATATTCTTCCAGTTCTTTGACGTCCGCAGTGCCAGTATAGGCCACCAGCCCCCCTTTGCCGCGCAGTTTAAGGCGGATGTCGCGCTCGGTATAATTACCGGAAAAGCACATTTTGACCAGTTCCGAGTTGGGCGTACAACCGCTGCGCTGCGGGGTCATGGGACCGTCCCCTTCAAACCCGTTGGTCACGTCAATGACCTTGCCTTGTTTGTGCGCACCGACGGAAACTCCGCCGCCACCATGGCAAACAATGCAGTTGATTTTTTCGTACGGTTTGCCCAGTTTATCGGCAATTAAACGCGCCACACGTTTTTGGCTAAGGGCGTGAAAAATGGAAATACGCGGGTTGCCCGGCATACCGGACAAACGGGCAATGGGCTGCATTTCGTCAATAACTACCGGGTTAGCAATAAAACTGGGGCAACCGGCATACTTGGCAATATCTTTGGCTAAAATTCCCCCCAAATTACTGGGGTGGCTGCCGTACTTGCCCGAGGTTAAATCGGCAATCATGGGTTCGTTGACGGCGTACACGCCGCCTTCCACGGGGTGTATGAGCCCCCCGCGCCCGATAACGGCATCAATTTCTTTAAGCGGCACTTGGTGGTCTAACAAATAATCCAAAATGAGCTTGCGGCGCAAAGGAAGCTGCGCGGTGACGTTTTTACCCTCGTAGGGCTCCAGATCCGGCAACGAATAGCGCACGGTTACCTCAAACACCGGCTTATTGCCGCGGTAATAGCCAATATCATCGGACATAGAACCGGGGTTAATGACTAAAATGTTATAGGATGCCATAGTTTTATTCTAGCAAAATATGAGCTGTTTAGGGCAGTTTAACTTGCCGCTTATAACCGTTGGTTTAAGCGATCTACTAGTGTTTTTAAAAAGAAAAGCTGTACCGTGGAAATCGGGTGGCGCGAAAGGATATGGCGCAAAAAATCGGTCCGTTGCGTAAGCGACAAATCGTTACGTAGGTCCACTTTTTCACACAAGGTCTCCACCGCACGCAAGAACATTTCGCGTTGGGCGTCGGTCGGTTGGTCTTTGGGAGCCGTTACTGAGCGCAGCGGCGTAAAATCCGCCCGGCGCGAAAGCTCGTAGCACGTTAAAATCACCGCCTGCGCCAAATTGATAGAGGGTTGTTTGGCTACGGTGGGAATATTTAAAATGGCATCACACCGTTCAATGTCCTCTTGGCAAAGGCCGGTTTTTTCGTTGCCAAATACCAAAGCTACTTGCTGGGTGGGACACGTTTTTAAACGCTCGTTTAGGTGGGGCAGTGTGATGACTTCCTGCACTACGCCGCGGTTACGCAGCGCAGTTGCCGCCAACGAAAAGGTGCAATCTTTAAGGGCCTCATCCAAGCTGGAAAGTTGCGCGGCGTTTTGCATAATGTCGCCGGCACCTACGGCACTGGTGGCCTCGCGCCAGACGGGCGCATAGGGCTCCACCACACGCAAATCACTAAGCCCAAAGTTAGCCATCGCGCGCGCGCACGCCCCTATATTATTGGGGTCGCGCGGGCGGACAAGCACTACACAAAAATTCATACGCGCGTGGCCTCGCCTATCGTTTCGGCTAACGTGGGATGGGCAAAAATCACTTCTTGCAGTTGTGCTACTGTCATTTTGGCCTGGAGCGCTACACTTATAATGTGGACGAGCTCGCTGGCGTGTGCCCCCACGATACTGCCACCGATAAGCGCGCCCGTTTGGGTGTTTTCAAACAGTTCCACATAGCCGTCGGTTTGGTCCTGCGCTACGGCACGCCCGTTGGCCAAGAAAAACGACTTATGCACTTTTACTTCGATCCCCTGTGCTTGCGCTTGCGCCGGGGTAAGGCCGACTGCCGCAATTTCCGGGTGGGTGTAAATGGCGCGCGGTACGTCCTCATTATGATACACCGCACTTTGCCCGCACAAATTGCGCGCGGCTACTTCACCTTGGCGCGTGGCGGCGTGGGCCAGTTGGCAAAGTCCGTTCATATCGCCTACCGCATAAATGTTATTTTTCAGTTGCAAGGTTTGCGGGCTCACTTGCACGCCTTTGCGCGTCCAAGTAACGCCTATGTTTTCCAGCCCCAGGCCGCTTAAATCTACACTGCGCCCGATAGCCGCTAAAATCTTTTCCGTTTTGATTACGTCCCCATTAGAAAGGGTTAGTGTCCACCCGCCGTTTTCTTCGGTAGCGGCGGTAGCGGAAACCCCGGTATGAAAAATTACACCGCGTTTGGTAAGTGCGCGCTCCAACGTGCGGGCGGCCGTTTCTTCCTCTTGCGGTAAAATGCGCGGCTGCATTTCAATCACGTGTACTTCTACACCCAGCGCACTTAAAAAGTCCGCCATTTCACACCCAATCACGCCCCCACCAATAATAGCCATACTTTTAGGAAGCGCGGGCATATTAAATAGGTTGGAGTTATCGTAAATTTGGTCTTTAATTTTATCAAACGGCGCCGGGAAAAACGCTTGCGAACCGGTTGCCAAAATAATCCCGTCCGCCTGCAATTGTTGCGTTCCTACCGCGACGGTATGCTCGTCCACCAAGCGGGCCTCCCCCTGCACCACCGTTACGCCGGCTTTTTTAAGCAAAAACCCAATCCCCGCTACCAGTTTTGCGGTTGCTTTTTGCTGACGGGCTTGCAGAGCCGGCCAACTTGAACGCACGTCAGGCGCACCGTCCATCCCGCACCAAGCACCCAAGGTAGGCAATAGTGCCAATTTATGGGCCGCGTCCAACAAAGATTTAGACGGGATACACCCACAGTTAAG
>CACXHA010000004.1 GCA_902767385.1 uncultured Elusimicrobium sp. | reverse complement strand
TTAAATTTTAGCCAAGACGGGGGATCGAACCCCGGACCTGCCGCTTACGAAGCGGCTGCTCTACCAGCTGAGCTATCTTGGCACAAAGAAAAACCTTGAATAAATATATTTTATCAAAATTTTTCTCTTTGTGCACTTGTTTCTTTCTTTAAAAATCAAGATTGATTTTTTCTCCTTTTTTGCTATACTTATAGTAGCGCAGAATGCGCCTGAAAGGAGAAAATATGAACCAAGGTTTTACGTTAATTGAACTACTTGTGGTCGTACTGATTATTGGTATTTTATCCGCGGTTGCCTTACCACAATACCAGACTGCTGTGGAGCGTTCCCGTGCCACAGAAGCTCTTACCCAAATGAGCGCCATTGCCGGAGCTATGGAACGCTACCACGCCCAACATGATGAGTGGCCTAGCACTTTTAACCAATTGGACGTAGACATTCCCACCATTAGTGCTACTGATTGTACTAGTAATCGCGGTGGTAAAAATTTCTGTCTTAGCTTTACAAACGCGGGAGTGGTAACCGCCACTCGTTTACGCGGTACTGGTGCATATACTTTAACTACCACTATTGCCGAAGCGAACGGTGCCTATACAGAAACTCGCTCCTGTGCTGCCACTACGGCAAACGATCAAGATGCTACCGACTTCTGTTATGCTATCGCGGGCGGAGCAGACAAAGTTAGTAATTTTTAATCCAAAAAGTTATTTAACACCTTTCCCCCCGGTCCTTTGGGGCCGGGGTTTTTTATTGGCATGCTTTTTCATCTTCACAAATACAGTAATACATTAAAAGGGCACGTGCATTTTGCTCATTTACTCCCTCGTCTGCGTAATCAAAGGGCACTTGGCATGCACTTGTGTTACTTATTTGCAATTTGGTGCAACCTGCGCCTAGCATCGTCAGCAGACAAATGATACACCCTATCCTTAATTTCTTTAACACGTATTTGTTCCTTTTCCTGTTTTTTAAGCTCTATTTTTAAAGCCTCCAACCGGGCGGCTTTACTTCCGTTTTTACTCGCCAGTAGTACCACTACCGATAACAAAATGCCACAAACTATCACCCCTCCAAAATATAATCCGTACATCAGCAATCCTTCTTGCCGATAAAAGAACCGTCGGCATTACATAAACTTAAAGCACTAAGCACTTTGATAATTTTGCTAAGCACGTTATCATCTTTTTGGGTAGGCGTTAATTTTACAATCAGTGTAGCCAAAGCCACTACCGCGCCTATAATTTGTAATACTTCGTCATAATGTTGTGTAATAAACTCAATCATATATATTCTCCTTTTTCCATCATCTGGGCTAGTTCCCTAGCGCGCCGCCCAACCTGTACGGCCCAGCGACTGTTTAACATTTCGTTGGCAGCGGCAGTATAGTTCCCCTCCTCCACCGCAGCAAGCATCTTTTTGAAAGTAGCTAGCTTATGTATTCCCATATTAAATGCCATATCCACCAGTACAAACTGACGTACCTCGTTTAATTTTTTCCACCCTGTAAATTGTTTCTGCACCATATTTTGGGCAATCTGCAAATCTTCTTTAAGGATAAACTCTGCCGCTTGTTGACTAATACCGTTTTCTAAGTTGTGCCCATAACCTATGGTTAAATGTCCGACTGGGCAAGTATAAGGCATTGTCCGCAATCCTTCGTAAAGGCGCGTATACTCAAGCCATTTTTCTGTCATTTACCCTCCTGATTTAAGTAATTTTCTACCTTTACCTCTAACACGCGCGTACGTTCCTGCAAGTTATTATATTTGTCTTGCTTTTTTTCTAACCGAGCGATATCCTTTTGGATAGCTTCCAACTTCGCCCACACCACCCCGCACGCAAATACTACTCCCAACATCTTCCAAATCAGTTCCATATTGATCATAATGATTTCTCCCATACTAAAACATGATTTACGTATATTTTCGTCGTCGGTTGCGGTTGCCAAAACCACAATTTGTTATCTATTTTGATGTAACTTATGTTCATATTCATTTGTGGTTTACCAGTGGCACTCCCTGTACTCGTACGCAAGAAACTCACATAGTCATTACAAATGTTTGTTGCATAATTAGCAGAGTTACTTGCCCACGTTTGCCCGTCCAAAGATAGGGAAAGTGTATAGGTATAATCACTTGCATTTTTTACAACCGTCATTTTTATAAAATAACCGTTGGTTTGATTAGAAGCAGTTACATAATTAAAAGTATTATTATCAATAGTAATAATCTCTGTAGTGTCTTCACGTATTCCGTGACCAGTATTTGCATTAGCTATAATTCTTTTGTTTGGATTATCCCCTGTTCCAAATCCCAAAACAGGAGTATAAGAAGATGACACGGCATTTGGATATCTTACATTAACCATTAACTCTATTGTTTGAAAAGCGGGAAGAGTCTGTGTTGTCTTGCAAGAAGAAGAACCGTCAAGCCCCGATAACCAACCGTCTGCTACAGTAGGGCCATCGCCTGATATTTGATACCCTACAGGTCCCATTAGCTGGTGTTTTTGTACCTCTATAGGGCAGATACCAAACCAGGGTTGACCATTGAGGGTTATGTAGGTGTGGTTTAGGTCTATGGAACCTGACCAGTATTTTGAAGATGTACGACCAAAAGTAATCTTGTCCGTAGTACGAAAGTCAATATCAGCTGTATATCTAGTTGTATAACTTACATTATCAGTTGAAGAAGATATTACACAACCAAAAGCATTTTTAACGATTTTTATATAATAAGTAGTTTCGGCAGAAAGGTAAAAAAGATTTTCATCTTTCCACGAAGAAGATTTTGTATCGTAGACGGACACACGAAGATTATTATTAGCATTGTGAGTATATAACTGTACTGTTCCTGTAATTAGTTGTTGCCCTGCTAAAGAACCTGAACCAGTAGTGCATTTAATAATCATATTCACATCTTTGCTTCCGTCTAAAATATCAGATGTTTGCAAATAATCACTTGTACTAAATCCTCTCGCCACTCCGTCAACAATAGTCGGGTTGCCTACCACCGTATAGTTAACTGAACCTCTTGCGCTGTGATATAAGGCCATATTATACCTCCTTATAGGTCCTCGGTAATGACGGTCCAAGTACCCATTGTTGCATCAAAAGACGATTTAATCCCCCCTATCGTACTCAAAGTAGCATAGGGCATTTGTGCGGACGTCAATTTCCCATTAGAATCCAAACTCGCTACTCCGCCCGCTACAGCTTTTTGCGCCAAAGGCAAATAGGTATTTACCGCCGAGGTTTGTGTAAGATACGTGTTGGCTGCTTCGGTCTTAGTAAGTAGTGTAGCCGGATCCAAATTGGTACTAAAAGCACCTACTGCGTTCCAGGTTTGCTCGCTAGCATCCCATAAATAAAGAACTACAATCGGGTGATCATCCAAATCGGTTTCATCTTGTGGAACGGCATAAATATATTTAGAATTACCCGACGATGGCAGGCCTACCACAAAGGTAATAAAATTTAACTGCTCAATGGCTTGTTGCAAGGCAGCATCTCCATTTAACCGCGCCGTTGTTTCTGCACTAAGTGCACTTTCCAAGGCACTGTCAGCGGTACTGCGACTACTGGCTTCTGACGATAAAGCAACTGTTTGCGCGGCATCTTGTTGTGCTACTGTACCGGTAAGCATCTGCAAACTTTGTTGTAAAGATAAGTCAGCCTGGGAACGCTGCGTTTGCTCCGTTGTCAATGCTTGTTGCAAGGTGATTTTCGTTTCTTCCACACTGGCCAAAGCACTATTTAAAGCCGCCGTTTGTGTTGCTTGTAATTCATTTAAAAAAGTTTGAGCATCTACGTCGGTATTAATGGAAGAAACCGCGTATTTAATACTGCGTTTAAGTTGCTCGGAAAGCTCCTGGATTTGTAAAGTCAATTTATCAAATCCGGCCTCTAATTCTTTGGCATCTAACGTACCTTGTTGAGTAAGAGTAATGCCTTGCGTATGTGGCGTCGTGCGCAAAAGCGTGATTTTATAACCCGTTGCCAACGGGGATACGCCACTATTAATGGACGGATACACCACTACTTCCCGTTCCAAATCTACCGTATAATTATCCGTAATTTTACTTTCCGCACCTTGTAAGTCCGTCACATATACAGCCAAATCTTGCGCCGACAAAACAGGAAAATCAATTTCCCATTCTCGTTTTTCTCCGTCGGCCTGATAAGTTCTTTTACAAATTAATGATGAAATACTCATAACAATTGGTCTCCTTATTTAAATAATGATGTAACAGCTTGGCCCAAACTTCCCCACCGCCCGTTTTTACGCGATTTTCCCTGGTACTGCTTAACCGCTTGCCACAAAGCCGCCCACTTCTCTTTGAACGTTTTTTCTTGCTGCGCAGCTGCGGTCTGTAAATCTTGTTGCGTGCGGTGAGCTTGCAAATTTTGAGTAAGTTGCAGTGTTTGCTTATCCTCCAGAACGGAACTGGAACTATCGCTGACTCCATGGGCGGCACGTGTAGCTTGCCGCGCTGCCAAAGCCGCCCGGGCCTGCGCGTAAGCATCCCGAAGTTTTTCACTGGAAGAACGAAACAAATAATTCATTTTTTCTTCATGTGCTTGACGCAGCTCTTCAGCCTGCTGCGCCGCTTGCCCGGCTAGCAATTGATACTTTTGTCTTTGGGCCCGGTAACCTTGTTGGGCACGTGTCAGGCCGGACAAAAAATTTTTTCCTATTTCAATCATATGATTCTCCTTAATTTTAAAAAGCTATAATATGCTTATGACAATACTTATTCTCTTAGCATTATTTGTACTGTTTGTCGCGTTTGCAGTATTTTTTGTACTGTTTAAACTGGGTTGGTTGATTTTTAGAAATCATTCCAACAAAGGCCCGGCTATTACAGCCGCTATCTGCACCTTCCTTTTAGCGGGCATCATCGGCCTGGGAGCTTGGATGGGCGTACGCGCTGTATTAAGCCCTTTCCAAGGACTAATGGCCCGGGTAAAACAAAACCCAGCCCCCGTTTACGGAGAAAGAATTTACAAAGACAGCTCTTTCCCCTTTGAGTTGACCGTCTATGACGGTATGGATTTTTCGGATTGGATCCATTGGAAAGAAATGGACCTCAAAGTAGGCATTGATACCAACGCATTTAAAAAAGATGCGTCCGGGAAAAAACCTCAATCTTTTTTAATGGCAGGCATCCTTCGTCAAACGAATATACAGGATACCAATCCGTTAGAAGAATTTCAGGCCGGCTTACAAACAGCACAAACCCAACACCGTGTAAGCATTACTTCTTCCAATTTTGCAGAAATAAACGGGATGCCCGCTTATCAGGCCCAGGGGGAAGCTTATTCTAACCGCGGCCTGGTTTACTTTTGGCTGACTGCCGTACAAACTTCCCCCAATACGGTTTATTATATAGGAGCGCTGTCCGCGCAATACACAGAAACGCTACAAAATCAAGCCATACAAATGGTGCAGAGTTTCCGGTTGACTCCCCCCGTTGGTAATTAAATCTCTTCTTAGGGCTTTCGGGCAAACCGAAAGCCCTTTTTTAAACCGCCTGTACTTCAATAGATAAAACCGTAAGTGGCAACGGATCCTCTTGTACCAAAAGCAAGGTGGGCGTAGACTGATGCGCACACGCCAATGCAGCACACATTTCCCCCGTTTGCAAAGCAACGGCCGTATTATATTTTTCGTCAGTACGTTGCACAAACGACGTTAAAGCGCCTTGCTCCACTCCAATTTTCCCGCCTCGGCTATCTAGCATATTAACACGAACGTTAACGAGCCTGTGTTTGGGTGCCTGTACGCTTTTAAGAGCCAACGTACCCAGACAACTTTGATAACTTAAGCCGATGTGAACAATTTGGGCTGCGTACGGCAAGGTAACGGTGTTATTTTGTACCGTTAATCCGGTAATTACGTTCCCGTCGGCTAGCGCACAAACCTCCTGTCCTTCCAAATGCGATAATCCGCTTACCAACGTTTGCGGCGTTTGAAATTGATAAGATTTACTACTATCTAAAAACACGTGAGAGACGGGCGTTTTATCAGGCATACGCAAAGCCAATTTTTCCAAGAAAATACCCCCCGTACGCTGCACTAAAAACCAAACTTCATCTTGCCCCTGGTAAGGACGCACGCACACACTCAGAACGTTACCTTGCGTTTGATGATACGTCCAGGCGTAAATACCTTGTTCCGGCAAATAGGTAATGCTAAACAGGGCACCGTCATCTGTGACACACCATAGCAAATGGTCCGGTTCCTGGGCGTAAGTCATTTGAATAACTTTGCGATTAAAAAACAGATGTTTCGCCCGCAATGTAATATCATCCCCGCTATAAGAAGAAGTCGTGTAGTCATACACTAAATCACGTATACTGGAACCGCGTGCCTGCACAAAAAGGGCGTGATTGCCAGCTAACACAGGCGTCGTAAAATAGGACCCGCGTTGACTTTGCTGCTCCAGTTGTAACGTATCCAAGCTAAGCGGTCCCGACGAAGAAAGCGTCCATTCACTCCCCGTTGTAAAAATAAGTAACCGGTTGGCAACAAGTACATTTTCAATGGCATTAAGTTGGGTGCCACCTAAACAAACATTCATCGCATCGGTACTAAGTTGTTCATCACGCGCCCGCCCGAAGTCTGTCAAATTCCCCGTCTTAGAAAACCACAACGTTTGCGCTTCACTGCGGTTACCGGCTAACCCTAACCGATCTTGAAAAAAGAATACACAGCTCGGGTAACCGTCCGTCGAGTTAAAACTTCCTGCTGCCCAAAGAGATGTCCACTCCTCGCTTCCAAAGGGACGTTCTATCTCCGCTACCATTTGGGTTGCACTCACGTAAGAAAGCAAGTGCACAACTCCGCGTTCTATAAAAGATTCTGCGGCTAATTCATACTCCGCTTCGCCGGAAATTTGACAGGAACGTACCCGCAGATAAGACAAATTTTCGGCATCATTTAAATTTCCGGTTATATAAAAATTATCATCACCGCTGGCCCGGGAAAGCACTTTTAGTGTCCGCCACGTAAGTCCCAAATCGGGCGATACTTCCACCTCCAGCGTACCGGTCCAATTTCCCGAAGTGCGCAACGTCCAATCACTGCCGGATTTGATATAGGAAGAGACACTTTCACGCCCTAACGTACCGCTCTCGTGCTGGGCATCCACCGTATGCACCACACAAAATTTGCTATCCACATGAGACGGTGTAAAAGCTGAAAAAGAACTTTCCAAAATATATCGGCCCGGCTCTGCAACCGTTTGCGTGCCGGCATTTTCGCCCCCGCTAAGTGTTTGCGTGACGGAAAAATCGGCATCTCCCATAAAACGGCTGCGGTATTCCAACTTAAAAACGGCACCGTTCCAATCACCGCCGTCGGACACGCCGGAACAAACCGTTAAAATATTTCCCTGCAGCGAAGCATGTAGTCCTTGTGACCCATAATCTTCATTGAAAAAAGATACAATTTCGGCTAAATTTAATCCGTAGTCGTCCGCCACATAAAAACAAGTCCCGTTGAAATAGGCCCATACCATAAGGTTGGGGTAATTAACCGGTTCAAAAGACAGTTGGGCCGCTACCCCTTGTGACTCTACGGTTTGTGTTTGCGGATACACCCGTACCTTGCGGCTTGTATCCGTATTAGCCGGTTGGAAAGGACCATATTTTAGAGGCATTTCTTCCCATACGAACTCGCCCACGTTTGTACGTACAAGACGGTGCAACGGGTGATTTTGATGTGCAAAATAAAGCGTTTGGTTATACTGGGCCGTTTGCAACTTTTTAACTTCGGCGGCTGTATAGGGGGTTTGAATCTCCAGCGGCGTTTGCTGTGCATTAAGTACAGGCCCGTTGGACGTATAAAAACGGAAGTAATACTCTCCTGCCTCCACCAAGTAAGACTCTTCTTCGTTAATATAAAAAGAAAACAACCGGCAGTTTTTATTTGTATACTTCGCACTTCCCTGATATTGCATCCCCGGACGATTGGAAATTCCCCCTTGTGGGTGCACAAACATATTTTGGGCCTTTTTTAACCAAGTATTATACGACGACGCATCTACACGAGCTTGTAAAGAAGGGCTAATTTCTCCCCCCACAAAAGACGGTTGCAAGTGAAGTAGTACCATATTAACGTACCTCACTAAAAGCATCCGTCTGCGGGGAACGTACCCAGGTTTCCGTCATATTAGTCCGCCTGGCTTCTTCCAGGCAAAGGGTATATTTTTGCTGCAACCGAGCCGACAAATCCACATCCCCAGTCAAAGCCAGGGCACAATCGCACGCCAGGGCCAAGGCAAAACACTTTACAAACGCCGGATCATATTGTGTTTCATCAGTAATACGCCGGGTATAGCGAGCTACCGCCCGTACTGCCGGTGTAGACAAAAGCCGCATGTTCCGGTCGGCATCAAAACGTTGCTCAAAGGGAACCGGCGTTTGTGGGGCATTTTGGCTAAAAACGCAGCGGATAAATAACGCATCCGCAGGGTATTTATACAAAAACTCCCCCTGCGAACTGGTTGGGGGTTGTATCAAAGTAAGCGCCTTTTGGGCCGCGGCAAAGCCCCAATCATGGGTACGCAAGACTTCATCTCGTACCGGATTATAAAACAATTTTAACCAACGTGCCTGTTCATTATCTTGATCTAAAGAACTAATAGCTGGCTGCCCTAGATATGCTAATGCCAAATTACAAATACTAGTTTGAGAGTTCATAACTCCTCCAAATTATTATATTTAAAAAAATTTATATTATATTTAAAGTATTTTTTATTTAATACATACTTTATATTTTTAATATTAAATTTAAAAATAATTAAAATTAAAATACTTTTATATTTAAATATATATTTATAAAATCAATTTCCGTATTAATTATAATTTTATATATATTTTTAAAAATACTTAAATTTTAAGTATTTTTATTTTCATATCAGTTTTTAAAATAAATTTTAGGGCCATTTTTGCAAATAAAAAAGATTTCGTTGCGTTTCACTAGAGATAGGATATAAAATTATATTTTCTCGTCGAAAACACGTCTATATATTTAAAATATCAAGGATATAATGGGGTATTGGGACGCTATTTAACCTCAAAAATACCCTGTTTCCATCTAAAACGGCTCTAAATTCAATTTTTTCTCCCCTTCCGCTATACTAATATGGCTTTTTATGCTTTAATAAGGCCATTTTTGCGGGCGTAGCGCTTAACACCACGCCCGCGCGGATAAATTAGTGCAAATCCGCTATATCTGCCACAAAACAAGAGATAGCTCCCGCAGTTACCGTACCGGTTACGGTGTAATAAATCCGCAAATAGCGTTTAAGACCGGCCGGAACCCCCAAGGCAAAGAGATTGTTTTCGGTATCTGCCAATTGCGTACCGCTTACGGTAGCACTAGCCAGCGTAACCACTCCGCTAGAAAAGTCCGAAGCATCGCTCGTTTGCAAAGCGCAAACTACTTGCGTAGCTCCCACAAAAGCGATGTCCGCATGAGCAATGAGTACCAGACGACCGGGAACAGCATTACCACCCGCTTTAAGGTCAATGGTATTCGTACTGGCTCCAGTAGCGCGCAAGGCTTGCGCGTCAGAAAACATGGTAGTTTTATCAAGTAACATAAATTTCTCCTAATTTAAAATAAAAGGGCGGGCAAAATCCCGCCCTTAGGCGGCTTAGGCCACTACGGCTTCATCGTCACGAATCGCATCACAAATATGTACCGGGATTTCATTAAACGTCATTAAAGGTCTAGACGTAATTTGATCTGGTGTATACTGGATATTGCTGCGGTTGGTAGTTAATTTGCGCAGTGCCGCCTTGACGGTGCGGTTCATGTACCATACTGGTTTACCCATGGACAAACTTTGGATTTTTTCTTCCAAATCGCACATTTTATCAATGAGCGTAGACGGGACATTGGTCACATCAATGTTGCAAATGCGTCCCGCAAAACGCCAATCCTGTACGGCAAGCCCCAGTTTCCACTCAAAATATTCTTTGTAGGCCGGAAACTCATTTCCGGAAGCATCTACGTGGTTAACTAAACCATAATCCACCCGTTGGATTCCCGCTTTGGAACCTTTGGGGAAGAACGTAAATACTTTGTCCGTATCCCACACAACCAGGTAAATAGACGAGTTTTGCCCGTTGGTGGTACCGCCGGCATTTACCACGTTGCGGCTAGATTCTGCCCCGGAAAGCGCATTGTAACGGGCCGCCAAACCGGTAAAGCGTTCCGGCGTGGCGCCTGAATTTCCGTAGATTAAATTGGAAGCCATGGAAGAAGACATCCCCGCAATAATCGCGCGGGATTGCCCGGTGCGCACCGCATCTACATGACCGCCTTTTTCAGCTACTAGTTTGTCTACTACCGAGTAAGCAGACAACGTACCATAGCTTTCCACAACCACTTTCGTAGTGGCTTTAGCGGGCTCAATCCCTTGGTAGGCCCGGCGCCAAGTTCCTTCCGGGATTCCGGTACGCACCGCGTATTCATGCCCGGAATCTAAAGAACTTTCTTGTACCACAGCATCGCCAATAATGTCATTAGATTGGCTTAACACTTCCGCAATGGCTAACTCTTGACCCGACGGATCAAACTGCTTGGCATAATCAATTAAGTTGTAATTTTTTTCAGCAATAATTGCCATAAATTTCTCCTTTAATTTTTCCCGTACAAAGCTTGTGTGAACGTTTTATCCGTCGTTGTATGGGGAACACCGCCGGGAGTTACATCCTCACTAATACATTGGGCCACCGCGTGAAAGGTACGGACGATCACCGGGTGGTTGCCTAGCCCCGTTTCTTCTAAAAGTTGACGTAATTGCGGGCCACCAAATGCATCCGCGGCGCGCACCGCTTTGGAAACTTCCTCTTGCCAATGAGGGCCAAATTCTTCTTGCGTTTGGGCGGCCCATCCGGCTAGTTGTTCTTGTCTTTGGAGTGCTTGCTCCTGTTGCCAAGATTGCAAGCGTTCTTCTTCGTGAGAAAGCCACTTCTCCAACACTTGCGCAGGCAATTTAAGCGCGGCAGCGGCCTGCTTAAAAGCGGCCAACTGCGGCTGGTTTAATAAGGAATTTTCCGGCAGCGAAATAGCTGCGTACGGGTCCGAGCTTGCTTGCATCTGAGAAGAAGTTTCTTGCTCTTCTTTAGACGCAGCATTAACTTGTAAATCGTTTTTCATTTCTTCACTCATGGTCATCCTCCTGAGCAGTAAGTTGGTTTTGTATAGAATTAATTTCCGCTAGGTATTCACTACGCATTTGTTGATAGGCTCCCGGCTGCGCCTCTTCTATTTCCTCCAGCAAAAATAGCCCAATACTACGTTGTCCGCAATGAAAAGAAGTAGATAAACTATCCCCTGGCACAAAGCCATGTTGTCGCACTTGAGCGGCTTGTAAAACCCGCCATAGCACCCGTCGGCCTTGCGGTGTTTTTAGCACCGCTTGCAAATCGCACGAATTGCGTTTTTTAAGTTTATGTGTGTTCATGGCTGCACTCCTTGTTTGAGTAAAACTCCGTCCATACCCAAACTTTCTAACCCCTCGCTAAGTGCACGCGAATAATCCACTTGTTCTGCCAAAGCCGGCGCTGCTTGCGTGAGGTTCGCCGCAAAAGTTACAGCCTGGCTTAAGGGCTCCAATGCGGTAGCGCGTTGGGCCTGTGCAATAGTAGAAATATACGTCGGATTCATTTCAAGACCTTGTAAAATTTCGGGGGCGGGCGGAATTGCTCCTTGGCGCAACAAAATATAATACGTGCGTTCAATGAGCGGATCTAAAAGCTCACTTTTAAGCCGCTCAAACACCGGCCCCAACAAAAGCATTTTTTCTTGACGGCGTTCAGCCACTTCGGCGGCCGTCATATTCGGAATATCTTGCGCAGAAAGCATCACAAATACATCTGCAAAAAATTGCGAACGAATCGTCTGGCGCACTTGTTCCATGGCATTTTCCAAAGCAGCCAAATCAGGTTGCACCTGGTAAGCCGGTTTGACGGCAGCATCGGTCAAACTGTTGCAACGGGTAATGCCGCCCGGCAAAAGGTTAACTTCCCCTTGCACGCTGGCGGAAACCATCACGGGAGGATTGGTATTTTTATCCAAAGCCACCAATTTTGTTTTCTGCATTTTCTGCAACATTTTTACGTCTCCCAAAGCCTTCCACCCCGGGCCACGGCCGTAAATATCCGCGCTTGTACGCGTTTCCCAACGCGCCGCAATTACCGGAAATTCATGATATCCCCCACTACGCAGTAACGTACCGTCAGCCATAAAATAAACAGACTTATAGGCAAAGTGATCGTAATCGGCGTAGCGTTCATTAAAAGCAGGATTAGGAAAAATTAAATGCCGCACCGCATACAAAGTATTGCAACGCTCTTGTTGTAATTCTTTCACAATTTGAGCGGGCAAATTTTCTTCCCCAAAGGCATGAGCCAGCTGGACTGCATTCATAAAAAATTCACGTCCAAAAGTATTTACACGCCCTTTTTCGTCCACATCTAATAAATATTCCCCCGCCGTAAACGGACGGCAAAAGATTCCTCCTTGCGGGGCCTCTTCCACCAAAAAAGCCGCCGTACCAAAGACAGAAATTTCTTCATATACCGCCTGCAAAACGGAATATACATTGCTTTTGGCAAAAGCAGCTTCTAAAACTTTTTTAACCTCTAATAACCACGCGCTTACGCCGGGCCATTTTTTAAATGCAGCCGGCTGCAAAGTTAAATCAAACCAACTGCGTGAGGGACTGGTAAGTCCACTCATTAGGCCGGCCCCTAATACACCCACCGCCAAAGAGGCCGAGCTGTCTAATAAAGTTTTATGGTCCACCCGGCGGCCGGAGTTGAGGGATTTCCCATCAAATAAGCCGCGGGTAGGTGCCAAATAAGCCGACATCTCTTTCCAAGTACTCACCCAAGGAGCACGTGCTTGTTTGAGTGCTTCGTATTTTTTTTGATAAGAATTTATTTGTTCTTTTAAGTTCATAACTAATTTCCTTTGATGCAAAAAGATGCAAAATTTACTATCATACTCATACACGGAGGTAGGTATGACGGGAATTATCTTAATTTTTTTATTTGTAATTTTACTTGCTGTGCCGGGGTTTTACATCATTACCCGGGCGGTATGGCCCAAAGGCAGTAAAAAAACGGCACGCTTTGTTTCTTACTTACTGACAGTATTGTTAGCAGCTATTTTAGCTGTTTTTATGTTTACAAGTCTGTAAAGAAACTTGTTATTTGTTTTTCCGGCGTTTATACGACGGATTTTTATTTTTTCAATAAACGCGAAATGTGCTTTTTAAGGTGGGCACGTTTATTTTTTATTTATTACAATATTATATTAGTAAATAAAGTTAGTTTTGTCAAGTATAAAAAAGACCTATTTTGGACCTAGATTTTAAATAACCTCATACTCACTTTGGGCAAACTCCGCCGTAGCGCAATTGGGACTTTTTGCCCGTACCAAAGCTGCAAATGTAAGGGCCAACGCGTCAGCTAAGTCTGGGCTTTTTCCGGTACGCTCTTTGAGTTTTTCCTTGCTTTCCAAACGCAAGCGGCCCAGCGTATCATAATCGTAACATACTTGACATAAATCCGTTTTTAGCTCGGCAGATTGCGGCAATACACCCACTGTTTTAATCCATTGTCCCATTTCGTACCACATCTCTGCCCGTTTATTAACGTACTGTTCCGGTTTGCTGGCCCGTCCGCCAAACGGCACTTCTACAATCTGACGATACCCCAACTGCCTAAGCCGGTCAATAACTCCACCGCCACAACCGGCATCAATAAACACCGCATCCGGACGGAAACGTTCTATTTCATACGCCACCCGCGCCGCCAACTCCATATTATCAAGCCCCTCAAAACTCAGTGGCTCCAAAGCCCTCACTCCCTGACGGCAAAAAATCACACTGCGGTCCGCTCCAAAGCGGGCTGGATCCACCCCCATAATTTTGGAAGCATACCGATAATCGGACGAATCAATTTCGCGCCGACAAGCCGCTAATACACTATCAATCGGAATTAAGATATTTTCCGCACTGGCGGTAAAATCACACAGATATTCTTGACGGTAAATGGCAGGCGGGGTTTCTTCTTGCAAACGTTTCAGTTCTGCGGCCGCAATCACACCGGACTCATCCGCACGATACACCCCCACCCACCAAAGGTCCGGCTCTTGTTGTGATTTTTTTTGCGCTTTATTAAACAACTCAAAAAAAGCATTTTGACCTTTTGGGGTCCCCATAAAAACCACCCATCCCTCGCGCGATAAGAGCATGGGCCGAATAATCTCATTAAACACATCGGGTTTGATTTGGGCATATTCATCTAGCACCACTCCGTCGGCGTATGTACCGCGCAACGCATCCGGGTTATCCGCCCCGCACACCCAAATACGCGCCCCCGAAGCAAACTGCACACACAACTCCCCCTCTAAAAATTTAACACCCGGGATTTTGCGCGCGTAGCGTTTTAAATAATCCCAAGCAATCAGTTTAGCTTGTTTTAAAAAAGGAGCTACATAAAAATAGCGCGGACAGGCTTGCGGATTTTGAGTAGCTTGGCGAATTAAATGATTGACGGCGCAAACCGTTTTTCCTAACTGACGGTGCGTAACCAACACACAAAAGCGGTGCGTATCAAGCGCGTGATGAATTTCTTTTTGCACAGGCCGGGGCGTATAAGGGATTTTGATGACTGATTTATTTAGCATTTTCGTCCTCCCAACTGACCACTACCTCACCCGCATTTTGTGCGTTGTCTTTGCTCTCTCTGCCGTCTTTCCAACCTAGTAAATTCTTGGCAGTAAATACCGCAAAAGTAGCCGCATAGTTCCCGCGCAAACTATTTTGGATTAAGATGTTGGCTTGCCTGTCCCGCGCCTGCTCACAGGCGTATTTAAAGGCTGGGTGTTGTTCTTCCCATCGCTGTAACTCTTTACACGTAACTCCTATTTTTTTAGCAAAAGCCGCAAAGGTGGGTAGTTCTGCCGCGGTTTCCAAGAGGGTAAAAGTTCCGTCTTTTTTTTGAACTTCCGTAACGTGAAAGGCAGGCCCTTCAAAAAAACGTAACATCTCTTCACAAAAAGAAGCACGATACGAAACCTTTTTCATTTTTCCTCCGTTAACAGCAACTCAAACGTGAGTTCTTTGTTCCCCAAAATACGCGTGCGCCCGCAACTTTTTTGTTGGGCCTTATAATTTTGGCGTGCTTGTAAAGCTTCGGATGCAGAACAAAATTGATGATAATTTTTCGTCTGAAATTGCGCATTATATACGTACAACATAGTTTGCAATTCCAAATCATCTGCCGGTGAAATAAGTCCGCCATATTTGCTGTACACCGGCACTTGCAAACGCGCAGCCCGCGCAAAAATTTTATTTTCCAAATCAATTTTATCCGTCAAAGACATAGTTTCTCCCTCGCACTTGGTGCGCAAAAACAGTACGGTGCTTACTAAAAAGTAAGCACCGCACAAAAGCATCAATTTAATTTGATACCCGGCGGTATTCCGCCGAGATAATGATTACCAACCCATTAAATACGGCGGAATTAATAACAATACGGAAAGTATTGCCAAAATAATTTGTAGTTTGATGTTCCACTTAGCCCACTTGAGCCAGGGAATCCCGGCCATTCCCAACGCTGCCATGGTAACCGGCGCCGTCGGGATAATGGCATTGGTCCAACCTTCTCCAAATTGATAAGCCAAAATAGACAGTTGCGGACTAATATGCATCAGATCAGAAAGAGGAATCATTACCGGCATGGTTAAAACCGCTTGACCGGAACCCGACGCAATAAAGAAATTGAGGAAACTGTGTGCTACAAACATTCCTTCTACTGCCGCTAAGGGGTGCATATGTCCAATCAAAGAAGCGATAGCGTGCAGTACCGTATCTAAAATACGTCCATCCGAAGCGAGCACCACAATGGCCCGGGCCAACGCCAACATAACCGCCACGCTGACCATGCTGCGCGCACCGTCAATAATAGCGTCCGTCGTTTGGTTTAAACTTAGCCGCGCAATCAGCGCACACAGCAAACCCACCCCCAAAAACAAGCCGGAAATTTCTACAATGTACCACTCGTAAACCGCCACTCCTATCACTAGCCCAATCATTCCTAGTGCAAACACCACACTAATAATGATATGGGAACGCTTAAACTGCGGTTTTTGTACGGTTGTTAAATCCAAATGTTTGCGACGTTCTTGGTCCGCATGGAACGTTAAACTTTTAGACGGATTCTTACGGATTTTTTCTCCGTACCAGGTTACAAAAGCAATCACCGTAGCCGTACAAATACACCATACGATTAAACGATACCCCAACCCGGAATAAAGCGGCAATTGTGCAATCCCTTGCGAAATACCAACCGTAAACGGATTCATAAAAGCGGAACAAAACCCTACCCAAGCCCCCAAAAACGGGATACTAACCCCTACCAAACTATCATACCCCAGTGATAAGGCCAGGGGAATAAATAGCGGAATAAAAATCAGTGTTTCCTCTTCCATGCCAAACACAGCACCACCTAACGAAAATAGCACCATGCTGGCCGGGATAAACCATTTTTTAAGTTTTTCCCGCTTGGAAAAAAGATAACTGGTCCCCAGGATGACGGCGTTGACCGTTCCTGTGCGTTCCAAAATAGTAAAGATAGCACCGGTAATAAAAATAAAAACAATAATATCGGCACAGTCTTTAAACCCTTTGGCAGGGGCCGTGAGTACTGCCCCCAAACCCTGTGGGGCTGATTCTACCTGATGGTAAGAGCCGGCTACCGTATAGGTGCGACCCTCTTTTTCCTGCGTATCATATTGGCCGGCAGGCAACAACCAAGTAAGCCCTGCCACCACCAGCATAATTGAGGAAATAAGTCCATAAATGTTGAGCGAAAATGTCTTTTGCATACACATATTATATAAAACATACCGACATTTACGGGGATGTTCTTGCGGTGCACCGCAAGACTAGCCCCGGCTGCTTTGGGTTATCTTGTTGTTTAGGCCGCCGTAACCCATTTATATGCGGGCCGGACTTAACCTTTTAAACTTTGCTAACCCTTTTTACGTGTTTTATGCTATAATATTGGTTGCCCGGGCCTGGCAGCCCACGGCAAACTATGTAGCGAAAGCACTGGCAGCTAAGCTGCTGCCGCGTTTAGGAGATAAACAATCCGCTACTAAAATAACACGTACGCCAGCTCAACTTTTAGAGAGTTTCTCCTCTCTACAAATGCCAGTATAGCAAGTTTTGTTAGCGTTTGTCAAGTTCTTTAAGGACCTATTTTGGACCTATTTTTTATTAGAAGAGGTTTTAGTATGAATAAATTTGAAAAAGCATTAGCATCCTGGAACGACGGAACTCTTCGTGGAGCGCAAGCTAAGCTAGCAAAAATACTCAAGGTATCTACCGCCACCGTAGCCCTTTGGGCAACTGGCAAAAGAAACCCCTCCAAGGGTTATGTAGCTCAAATGGCTAAACTTTTTGGCATAAGCGAAGAAAAAGTGCTCCGTTTATTTATGCCTACCACCTATCCGGAAGGTACTGCCCACACCGCAACTTTTCATGAAAATACTGCCGAAGGGATTTACAACACTGACAAAGAAGCAGAACTTCTCTCCCCACAAAGCAATAGTGTAGCGTTGCCCTTTTTGGCTAACGTGCCTGCCGGATACCCCGATTTTGACGAAGCCGATGTCATTGAATGGTGGACCTTACCCCGCCGCTACGCTAAAGGTGCTAAATATTTAGTGCGCTGCTGCGGAGACAGTATGCAAGGCAGCGTAGAGTATGATGATTTGTGTTTAATTAAACCGGAAACAAGTTTTTTAGACGGGAAAGTAATGCTTGTGAAAGTAGAAAATGGGTATTTAATTAAACGCATCTGCAAAGAAAACGGCAAAATTGTGCTCTATTCAGACAATAACAAAAAATACAAGGCTTTTACTCCGGACAGAGTACAGCCTGTGGGCCTGGTAGTGCGCAAAATTACCGACGTACAGTAATTTTTTGGCAATTTATTAAAATTAACCCTTGACAAATAAAGATTTTCGCTTATACTATAGTTACGCTTGAGTGAGTGCAATATCTTTTGGCCTGCAAAGGTGACAAAAGAGCTGTGGATGATGTTAGCGGTGTCCAAACCGGGCACTAGATAGGATGATCTGCAGAACCAAAGCGGAAGGACGCCCGGGTGGTATATGAGGTTGGCACACCGTTTCACGAGCCCGGAGCCCGGTACCTGCGGGTATGGGGAGTCCCCCGGGAGATGGAACTGGCAACCGCTGTTCCGTCGGGTAGTCGGATTCGCTTTACCGCGAGAGCGTGGAGCTTATGGAAAAAGCGATTAGTTAAAGGTCCTTGTGTTGAAGAAACGCGAGGGCCTTTCTTTTCTGCCTAATTTGGTGCAATACATTAGGGGAGGTTTCCTCAAACGCTCAGATAAGTTTGCTATAATGGGGATATGGTACAACTCAATAAACCCCGTATTGGATTTTTCGGTAAAATGAACGTGGGCAAAAGTTCTATTGTTAATGCCCTAACCGGCCAGCAAGTTTCCGTCGTATCTGTCGAGCCAGGAACCACAACAGACCCTGTTAAAAAAACTATTGAGCTCGTGGGAATTGGCCCAGTGGAACTCATTGATACCGCCGGTATAGATGACCCCAGCCAATTGGGCGAGCAACGCGTTGCTCGTACTCACAACGCCCTGGATCAGGTAGATTTGGCTGTTTTGGTATTTGCCGGCAATTTTGACGCGTACGACCAGACCCTCCTAGAAACCTGTAAGGCCCGCAAAGTACCTTTCTTTTTGGTGCAAAATAAAACAGATTTACCCACTACAAACGTGGAAATTAAGGGAACAGATGTCATCCCTTTTTCGTGCAAAAACCCAAACGCTGCACTTCTCTTGTCTGCCATCGGCATCCACCTGCCAAAAAGTTCTTACACACCGGACGTTATTTTGGACGATTACGTTCGGGCAGGCGATGAAGTAGTGTTGGTAATTCCCATTGACCGCTCGGCTCCACAAGGGCGCCTGATTTTACCGCAAGTACAAACAATACGCAACTTGCTAGATATTGGGGCCCTTGCCGTATGTGTAAAAGATACCGAATTGCGAGGATACTTGGCGGACCATACCCCCAAACTTGTGGTAACAGATTCCCAAGCTTTTAAATACGTCAGCAGCGTAGTGCCCGCCCATATTCCGCTGACTAGCTTTAGTATTTTGTTTTCTCGCTTAAAGGGCGATTTTGACGCGTTCCTAAAAGGCACTCCCACCATTAACAAATTACAAGACGGGGACTCTGTTTTGATACTGGAATCGTGCTCGCACACCGTCAACAAGTGCGACGATATCGGGCGCGTAAAAATTCCCCATTGGCTGCAAGAATTTACCGGTAAAAAACTCTCTTTTACTACCATAAATAATCTAGATCCCCTGCCCGCTGATTTGAGCCGGTTTAAACTGGCAATTCAATGCGGCGGGTGCATGGTCACGCGCACGCAAATTCTGCGCCGCCTGGAAATTTTAAAAGAAGCCGGCGTTGCCGTTAGCAACTATGGTCTTACTATTGCTTGGTGCCACGGTATTTTTGAGCGCGTGACGGAAATTTTCCGCAAAAAAGAAAAGTAAGCTCCCTCGCGCGCGTACAGAATTGGTATAATAACATATATACCCCAAAGAGGATTTTATGAATAAATTTGATACGTACCAAAAAGAGAAAGCCAAAATAGTAGAAAAAAATTTGGCTAAATATATTTCCAAAATTAAAAACTCCCCCAAAATTTTGACTGACGCCATGAATTATTCCCTGCAAGCGGGCGGCAAACGTGTGCGGCCCATTTTGCTCATGGCTACCGCCGAAGCGTTTGGCAAAAAAGCAACCGACGTCCTACCCGCCGCGTGTGCCGTAGAAATGTTGCACACCTATTCTCTCATTCACGACGATTTACCCTGCATGGATAACGACGATTTGCGCCGCGGCAAACCCACCAACCACAAGGTGTTTGGTGAAGATTTGGCCTTGTTGGCGGGTGACGCACTTTTAACCTACGTTTTTGAAGTATTTGCCCAAAACGGCAAAGTAAAAACTATCGGTGCCGAAAACACCCTAAATGCCCTTTTAAATTTTGCCAACTGCGCCGGTGCCTCGGGCATGGTAGGCGGTCAAACGGCTGATGTTTACGCCGAAGGCATGGGAGCCAGTGACGCCAAAAGCATGCGTGCCGAAAAACTTAAAAAATCCTCTAAATTTGTAGCCGATAAGTCACTACGCTACTTTATGCTCCCCCCCACCGCGCCCGAAACCACTCCCGAAGCCATTTTGCGCTATATTCATGCCAACAAGACAGGCGCGCTGATTCGTGGCAGTGTGGAAACGGGGGCCCTGCTTGCCGGTGTGAAAGGGACCGATTTAAAGCACATCAAAGAATATGCCAACTGTACCGGGCTCGTTTTCCAAATTGTAGATGATATTTTAGACGTTACCGCCACAGCCAAGCAACTGGGCAAGTCCAATAGCGATAAAGAAAACGGCAAACTTACTTTCGTCAGTTTATTTGGTTTAGAAGGCAGCCGCAAGCATGCCCAACTGCTTATTGCCAATGCCCAAAAGGCACTGGGCAAACTTAAAACCGCCAAAAAGAAAAACTTGTGGCCGCTTTACGAAATGGCTGAATTTTTTAAAACAAGAACCTACTAAGGAGCGCGTATGAAAGTACTGCCCAGTATCCAAACCCCGCACGATTTACGCCTGATTAAAAAAGAGCACTTACCTACTTTGTGCCAGGAACTGCGCGACGTAATCATTAAAACCGCCAGCAAAAATGGGGGTCATTTAGGGTCTAGTTTAGGAGCAGTGGAAATTATTACCGCACTGCATTATGTTTATAACACGCCCGAAGATAAAATTGTATTTGATACCGGCCACCAAGCCTACGCGCACAAACTGCTAACCGGGCGACAAAAAGATTTTGCTACCATTCGCACCAAAGGGGGCTTAAGCGGTTTTCCCAAACGGACCGAAAGCGAATACGACGCTTTTGGGACCGGGCACGCCTCCACCGCGGTTTCCGCTGCGTTAGGGCTGGCGATCGCGCGCGACCAACAACATCAAAAACACCGCGTAATCGCCGTGGTAGGGGACGGTTGTTTAACCGGTGGTATGGCCTATGAAGCCATGCAAAACGCAGGCCTTTTGCGTACGGATATACTCGTTATTTTAAATGACAACCAAATGTTTATTTCTCAGCGTGTGGGTGCTTTAGGGACGGCTTTAACAAAACTACTTACCACAAAGTACGTCCAACTAGCTGAAGAAAAAGCAACCAACTTTTTAAAACGCTTTGATGAAATTGGTAACAATGCTGCCAAACTGGCCAAACGGGCACGCTCCATTTTATTTCCGGGAACTTTGTTTGAAGAAATGGGATTTCGTTACTTCGGTCCGGTGGACGGAAACGATATTAATGCTCTCTTAGAAGTGTTAGAAACGCTAAAAACCGTCAAAGGGCCCGTCATGCTCCACGTGGTTACTAAAAAAGGAAAAGGATATGAACCCGCCGAAAAAAACCCCACCAAATTTCATGGCGTCGGTATTTTTGATGTAGAAACGGGGGACTCTTTGGGCAAATTGGGTACCATTACGTTTACCAAGGCCTTTTCCCAAGCGCTGGTAAATTTAGCGGAAGAAGACCCCAAAATTTGTGCGATTACCGCCGCCATGCCCGAAGGAACGGGGCTAGATGCGTTTCGCAATAAATTCCCGTCAAGATACTTTGACGTAGGAATTGCCGAAGAGCATGCGGCTACCTTTGCCGCCGGTCTTGCTGCCGGAGGAGAAAAACCGCTAGTCGCCCTTTATTCCACTTTTGCGCAACGTTGCTATGACCAGATCTTACACGATATTTGTTTGCAGAAATTACCCGTTGTCTTTGCGTTGGACCGGGCCGGCCTGGTAGGAGAAGACGGCCCCACGCACCACGGCGTGTTTGACATTAGTTTTTTGCGTAGTATCCCCAACTTAATTATGGCAGCCCCCGCTGATGAAAACGAACTGCAGCACCTTTTAAAAACGGCCTTTGCAGCTAAAGCACCCTTTATCTTGCGCTACCCACGCGGAACCGGATTTGGTGTACCGCTTGACAAAGAATTAAAGGCGTTAGATATTGGCAAAGGGTCCTGGCTTACCAAAGGCAAAGACGTTACGATTTTAGCCATTGGCAACCGCGTACACCCCGCCTTAAAAGCTGCCGAAACGCTGCGTGACAAAGGCGTGGACGTCGGGGTCATCAATATGCGTTTTATTAAACCGCTAGACACCGCACTTATTGACGAAGCTGCTAAGCGTACAAACAAATTAGTGACGGTGGAAGACAATATATTGGCGGCAGGCTTTGGCTCGGCCGTAGCCGAATATCTGGCCGATACCGGCAAAAATACCCATCTGCTTCGTTTGGGTATTGGAGATGAATTTGTACAGCACGCTAAATCTGCCCTGCTTTACGACCAAGTAGGCATTAGTGAAGCTGCGATTGTAAAACATATTTTGCAGTGGAAAATTAAGTGAGGGAACTATGAAGAAAACAAAAGAAATCAGTAAGCATTCCTCTTCTTACATCAAAGCCTACGAAGACGTTGAGCTTTTAAAAAATGATGACCTGCGCCCCGTACGCATGGAATTGGAAACTTTAAAGCCGGAAATTTATTTCCGCAAAAAAGGTGTCACAGAAACGATTGTTTGTTTTGGAAGTGCCCGGATTTCCGAAACAGCCGTTGCAAAAGAAAAACTGGCTGATGCACAAAAAAAGCTAGCTAAAAAACCCAAAGATATTACCCTGCAAAATAAAGTAAAAGCAGCCCAGGGATTGCTGTCTTTAAGCAAATATTACGACGAAGCACGCCTATTTACAAAACTGGTCGTAGAAAACGCCGGGGAAAGATTTTCTGTTGTTACCGGCGGTGGGCCCGGCATTATGGAAGCCGCCAACCGCGGTGCGTATGAAAACGGCGGGCGTAGCATTGGGCTTAATATTACCTTACCGCATGAACAAGAACCCAACCCATATATCACCCAAAATTTGGCCTTCTTGTTTCATTATTTTGCAATCCGTAAATTGCACTTTGTACTGCGTGCGCGTGCGTTTGTAGTGTTCCCGGGCGGGTTTGGTACATTTGACGAATTGTTTGAAATCTTAACGCTAATTCAAACCAGTAAAAAGAAAAAAATCCCCGTAGTACTGGTAGGTAAAGAATTCTGGACGTCTGTCTTTAATGTAGATGCTTTAGCTAAATACGGTGTGATTTCCATGGAAGATAAACACCTCTGCCCGATTGTAGATACTGCCAAAGAAGCGTGGCATATTGTGGCCAAATTTTATGACCTGTAAGCAAGTTTGACCCAACTATTAACAGCAAAAACGCCCGCGAAATGCGGGCGTTTTTGACTCTTTCCAATAATCTCATGTATAACTTTCCAAATACGTGTGCAGTTCTTCGGCACGGGCCTGTTTGACACCTAAATCATAAAGCTCTTCGGCCTCGTCGGTGTGGCCCAAAGCATATAAGACCTGCGCCAGGGAAAGCTTAGTTAAAATTTGCCCGCGTTTCTCGTCGGAATTATCAAACAACACGCGCGCTTCTTGCAAATCTTTTAGAGCCAATTCCAATTTGTTTTTGCGGCGTAATACATCGGCGCGCCCCCATTTTACAAACCCCAGGTCCACTTTGTCGCCAATGGACGAATAAAGTTTATCAGCCAAATTATAATGGCGTAGCGCCTCGTCGTATTTACCCTGTTGGCGCAATCCGTTGGCCATCCCGCATTGTGTATAAGCTTTACCAAAAACGTCTTGTGAATTTTTAAAAATCTTCTCAGCCAGTTTATAATTTTTTACACACTCGTCCACTTTCCCGCAAATGCGGCTAATGCCGGCCAACCCGCAGTAACCGTAGGCCTCGTTAATCTTATCGCCGATTTTTTTAGCCAACGCTACGGATTTTTTAAATTGAAAAATTCCTTCCTCAAAGTGACCTTGCAGACGGAAAATTCCCCCCTTGGCCCAATGAATAAAGCTTTGCCCGGCGTAGTCTTTCAGCTGCACATACGCGGCTAAAACCGCATCTAAAAGCTCTAATGCCTCTTCCAACTTTCCCCACGCCCGTAAAGACATTCCCATCTCTTGCATGGCGCGGATTTCATAATCGTCCATTTCCAATTCTTTGGCCATTTCCAACGTCTCTAGCGCCAGTTCATAAGCCAGCGCCGCGTGCCCCAGCGTGCGGTAACAGGCCGACATCGCCAGCAAAATATCCATGCGGTCCTCTGCCACATCGGCAATGTTAAGCGCCTTGGCATAGGTTTTTAAAGCGGTTTCAAAACTCCCCAGTTGACGGTGCGCTTCCCCCTCCAAAAACAAAACTTGCGTATCTTTTTGGCGCGCTTTTTTAAGTTTCAAAAGTGCTTGCGCCGGCTCATTTAATTCCAACAGTTCCAAAATTGCGTTGCTATCAAAAGCCATAAAACCTCCTAGATTTTTAAGATTTTTTTAATTTCCGCCAACGTTTCCGCCAGATTATACGGTTTGGGGATAAAATAATCGGCCCCCGCCTCGGTAGCGCGTTCACGCGATTCAGGGTCCGCAAGCGTAGACATAATTACAATCGGAATACGCCAAGTAGCATTATCGGTTTTAAGCAGCTTACATACGTCAAAACCGCTTAATTTGGGCAGCATTAAATCCAGTAAAATCAAATCAGGCTTTTGCGCCTTAGCCAAGGATACGCCTGCTACGCCATTAGGGGCCCAATGGGTTTCTATCCCTTCTACTTTCAAAGCCCCCACTAGAGCCGTACCTAATACTTTAGAATCTTCAATTAAAACAATTTTTTTCATAATTCTTACGCCTGTTCTTTAAAAACGGGAATTGCCTTGGCATACTCGCGTGCGTTTTGCAAAATACCGTTCACTTCCTCTTCCTCTAACTGGCGCACCACTTTGGCCGGAACGCCCATCACTAAGGACCCTGCCGGTATGCTTTTCCCCGCCGGCACTACGGCCCCCGCCCCAATAATACAATTGGGCCCGATTTCCGTTTCCATCACAACGGCGTTCATGCCGATAATCACGTTATCGCCAATTTTACTGCCGTGCACTACCGCTCCATGACCCACACTTACGCCGCGCCCGATTTGACAGGGAGCGTCGTAGTTTACGTGCAAACACGCGTTATCCTGGATATTAGAACCTTCCCCCACGCTAATAGCGGCTATATCGCCGCGCAACACGGCACAAGGGAATACGGAAACATTTTTAGCTAAAGTTACTTGCCCTATTACAGAAGCAGTTTTATGCACAAAACAACTGGGATCTATTTGCGGTGTAAGCGGGCCCAATTTTTCAATCATGCGCGTACTCCTTTACGACGACGTTTGGGTTCCTCACTAGGGGAAGAAAGCTGAAGCCCCCAGTAAATAAAAATGCTTACAATCCCGGGGATTACATAATATACTACGCGGTAAATAAGCGTAGCCATTAGTGCCGCATCCCAGTCAATCCCCATTTGGCTAAAAACAGCCGTCATAGCTAGCTCCATAGCCCCCAAACCACTAGGCAAAATGGGAATCAGCGTTGTTACCATCCCTACGGCAAACCCGGCCACTAATACACCGGGCGCAATGTATACCCCTACCGCACGAAAGGCAAAATAAAGCACCATAATAGTAAAAAACCAGTCTGCACATACGTACACAATGGTACTGGTTAATTTGTGTTTCTTCTTATGGATAAGTTCAATTCCTTCGTCCAATTGGGCGGCAAAATCAGTATAACGGTCTTTGGGAATAAGCGCCCCAAACACGTGGAATAACACTTTATTAAGCAGCCTAAACGCTTTGCGTAACCATTTGGAACGCAACTCATCATTAAACAAAAATGCCGTAATGAGCACACAAACAATACACATTCCGGCAATAAGCCCAAAATTCTCAGCTAACTGCCAAGTAGTGGCCGACGAGTTAAACAACATGAGCACAGAGCCCTGCAAAATAATAATGGCCAGCACAAAATACAACAAAACCGTAATCACAATACTGGCTGTTACGCACATACCAAACGGAATCTTGCGGCGGTTTAGCAGGTGGGCGCGCAAGGCAAATCCGCTGGCTCCGAGCGAAGAAACCAAATAATTTACCGTCGTAGAAACAAGAGCAATCCCCACCGCAGCACTTTTACTGATACGCCGCCCCATAATGCGCAGCATTTCATAAAGGCTCATCCCCATAGCTATATAAATGAGTACCGAAGATAACAATGACAAAAACAGATATTTAGTTCTTACCCCTTGCCAAATTTTAATAAAGCTGTCCTTGGCATTATAAATCATTACAGTTAAAATGCCTATAGACAAGAGCATCCCTACGGCATAGAGGAGGTATTTAAGCGGTTTTTTCACGCGGTTTTCCCCAAGTTAAGATATATAAAAATTATATAATATATTTAAAGTAATTGAGAACGTAGCCCCTAATCTGTTTGTATGAAATCAATTAAAGTAATCGGCGCCAAAGGTCATAATTTAAAAAACATTTCCGTTGAAATCCCCAAAGATAAAATGGTGGTAGTAACGGGGCTTTCTGGCTCGGGCAAAAGCTCGCTTGCGTTTGACACTATTTATGCTGAAGGCCAACGCCGTTATGTGGAAAGCATGTCCGCCTACGCGCGCCAATTTTTGGAACTCATGGAAAAACCCGACGTGGAACATATTGAAGGGCTTTCCCCCGCTATTTCTATTGAGCAACGCAACCCTTCTAAAAACCCCCGCTCTACCGTAGCCACCGTCACCGAGATTTACGATTATTTGCGCTTACTTTTTGCGCGTGTGGGGCACCGTTTCTGCCCGCAGTGCGGGCGCGAAGTGCAAACCTGGAGCGTACAGGGTATCGCGCAAGATATTTTAAGCAAATTTAACGAAAAAACCGTTTTTGTATTAGCTCCCGTTATCCGCGGCAGACAGGGAACTTACGAGGAACTTTTTAAAAAATTTAAAAAAGAAGGATACGTTAAAGCCCGGGTCAACGGCACCGTAATTAATTTGGACGAAATCCCCGTTTTAGAACGTTACAAAAAGCACACCATTGAACTGGTAACCGACGAAATTTTTGTGGAAGAATTTGACCGAGAACGCTTGGTAGAAAGTTTGGAAAATGCCTTGCGCTATGCCAAGGGCCTGGTACATATTTTAGAGAGTGAAGGGAAAAATCCGAAAGAATTTACTTATAGCGAATCTAACGCTTGCGCACATTGTGGTATCGGCTTTAGTGAATTAGAGCCGCGCCTCTTTTCCTTCAACTCCCCCTATGGAGCTTGCCCGGAATGTAACGGACTGGGTGTTAAAATTGAAGTAGATGAAGACCTGGTAGTGCCGGATAAATCGCTAGCCATTAACCAGGGGGCCATTGAAGCGTGGGACAATCCCGTCACTACGCGCACCCACCGGTGGAAAAACTCCTGGAGCGGCTATTATTACGACATTTTAAAACAGGTCTGCCGCCAAAATCATATATCTATGACTACTCCTTGGAACAAGCTGCCCAAAGCACAGCGCGACCTTTTGTTGTACGGCACAGGAGGAGCCACTTATACTTCTATTATTTCTGGCGGAGAACAAGATTTTGAAGGCGTAATTGCCAACTTAAAACGCCGCGTAGCCGAATCGGAAAGTGACTTTGTGAAGGAAGAAGTTACCCAACGTTTTATGCGCGAAATTGAATGCCCCGTTTGCAACGGCAAACGCCTCAAACCGGAAGCATTAGCCGTTAAAATTAACGGTAAAAACATTTACGATATTTCGGCTATGCAGGTATCCGCCGCCAAAGAGTTCTTTGCTAATTTAAAACTAAGTGACAAAGAAAAAATTATTGCCAAAGACGTACTTAAAGAAATTAATGCTCGTCTAAACTTTTTAAACAGTGTAGGGCTTTCTTATTTAACGCTTAACCGCAAAAGCCAAACTTTGTCAGGCGGTGAGGCACAGCGTATCCACTTAGCTACGCAAATCGGCTCCGGGCTTACAGGCGTTTTATATGTGCTGGACGAACCGACCATCGGTCTGCACTCGCGCGATAATGACCGCTTAATTGATACCCTTAAAAACCTGCGCGATTTGGACAATACGCTCATTATTGTAGAGCACGATAAGGACACCATTTTAGCGTCCGATTATGTGGTAGAACTGGGGCCTGCCGCCGGTGAAAACGGCGGGCAAATTGTAGCCAGCCAGTCCACCAAAGATTTCCTTAAAAACAAAACTTCGCTTACGGCCTCGTACTTAAACGGGCGAAACCTCATTTTACCGCGCCCACAACTGCGTAAAGGAAACGGAAAATTTTTGACCATCAAAGGGGCCAAACAATTTAACCTCAAAAATATAGATGTTAAAATCCCGCTGGGGAAACTAGTGTGTGTAACCGGGGTGTCCGGTTCGGGCAAAAGTACGCTAATTCACAACATTTTGTATAAGGAACTTGCCCGCAAATTTTACGGAGCCAAAGAGATGCCCGGTGCCCACGATACAATTAAAGGTTTAGAAAACATTGATAAAGTTATCATCGTAGACCAAAGTCCTATTGGTAAAACGCCGCGCAGCAACCCTGCCACCTATACGGGGGTGTTCTCCCATATCCGTGATTTATTTGCCCAAATGCCCGAGGCGAAACGCCGCGGTTACAAGCCGGGTCGTTTCTCCTTTAACGTCAAGGGCGGCCGGTGCGAAAAATGCCAGGGCGACGGCATTTTAAAAATTCAAATGCAATTTCTGCCCGATATTTATGTGAAATGCGAAGAGTGCAACGGCAACCGTTTTAACCAGGATACGTTAGAAGTAAAATTTAAAGGCAAAAACATTGCCGAAGTGCTTAATTTAAGTGTATCGCAAGCACTAGAATTTTTTGGTGCCATTCCCAAAATCAAACGCTATTTACAAACTTTAAATGATGTAGGCCTGGGGTATATTAAGTTAGGCCAAGCAGCTACTACTTTGTCCGGCGGAGAAGCCCAACGCGTCAAACTGGCCGACGAACTTTCCCGCAAAGGGACGGGAAACACGCTTTATATCTTAGACGAGCCCACCACCGGTTTACACTTTGCCGATATTGATAAACTCTTACACGTTTTACACGACCTAGCAGATAGAGGGAACACCGTACTTATTATTGAACACAATTTAGACGTCATTAAAACCGCCGATTGGCTCATTGACCTGGGACCTGAAGGCGGCGATAAGGGCGGCCAAATCGTGTGCGAAGGTACTCCGCGCCAGGTAGCGGCTTGCAAAACTTCTTATACGGGTAAATATCTAAAGCCGGAATTAGATGCGGTGGACGTGTATGTTAAACAGCACTCCGCTCTCACCAAATCCACAGGGAAAAACAAAAAATGAACATTACTGATTTAAGTTTTAGCGAATCCGAACTTCCCACTTCCAGTTTTTCTTGCGGGCC
>CACXHA010000003.1 GCA_902767385.1 uncultured Elusimicrobium sp. | reverse complement strand
TTCTCGTCTTTTTCTCTTGTCTCATTGTTTCTCCTTTATAGTACCGTTAAATGCTTTAAAACCTTTTATATAACGACTTAACAACAGAGATATATCCCCCCATTGCCATCATTGAAAACTGTAGCAAAAAAAAAAAAAACAAGTCAAGCAACTGGCGTTTTAAACAGAACGGCTTAAAAATAAACTTCTCTATAAAACATTCAAGTGAGTATCCAAAGCCACCTATACCTTTTGGCAGATTTAGTAAAATATACTTATGGAATTATTTGCGCAACTTCTGGATATTTTTTTACACTTAGACGTTTACTTAAATGCCTGGGCAGCTAGTGCCGGGACGTGGTTGTACGTCGGTATTTTTGTAGTCATTTTTTGTGAAACGGGCCTGGTAGTTACTCCGTTTTTACCCGGAGATTCACTGCTCTTTGCGTGCGGCGCCTTGGCCGCCAGCGAAGTGAGCGGCATTAATTTGTGGATTTTAATTCCCACCGCCTTTATAGCGGCTGCCTTGGGAGATTTTTGCAATTATGAAATTGGCAAGTGGTTGGGTCCTAAAGTGTTTACGCAAGAAAAGAGCCGCTTTTTAAATAAAAACCATTTACTAAAAGCGCACTCTTTTTATGAAAAATACGGCGGCAAAACGATTATCCTGGCCCGCTTTATCCCTATTATCCGCACGTTTGCGCCTTTCGTAGCCGGCATTGGCAAAATGACGTATTTGCGCTTTGCCAGTTACAACTTAATCGGGGCGGCGGCGTGGGTCCTCTTGTTTATTTTAGGGGGATATTATTTTGCCGATTTGCCCATCGTCAAAAAACAATTCCACTACGTGATTGTAGTGATTATTGTGATTTCTATCTTACCGGCTGTAATTGAATATTGGCGCGAACGACGCAAAACAAACTAAAATCTTTTGCCTTGTATTTCTAGCGAGTGCGCCGGCCGTTCAGGCACTGCATAAGGTGCCAGCGCGGTGGGTCGTTGGGCCCGTTCGGGCAATTCTACGGGCAGCACGCCTTGGGCTTGCTCATTACCGACGATAATATCCGCCGCCGTTTGCAAGGCAAAACTATTAAGTCCATACGTTGCCAGCACCGTTCCCATACGCGGATAATGCGGAATATCGTACGGATTCATAACAGACAAAAACACCAACTTGGGGTTTTTATCAAGCATTTTTTCGATCGTATGTTTTTGATTTAAATTGAGTTTGTCCGCCCATTGTAAACTGGCCACCACTACTAGGTCCGCCCCGTCGGCACATTTTAAAGCACGGGCCGTATCTTTTTCTTTTGGGGAAAGAGGCGCGTTGTAAGCACGCACGTGATAACCGCGTTCCAAAAAAGGTTTGCTGATATGCGCCAACTGATCGGCAAAGCGGGGTGGCGCAAAAAATACGGCACACACGTTCGGGCGTTGCTTATCGGGTGAAAAAGGAATGAGTCCGTCCCGGTCCCGCACAAGCGTTACTGCCTCTTTGCTTAAGTCCGCCAAGGTCTGTTTGTACGCACGCTCTATCGGTACAGGTGCTTGTTTTACAAAACCGTTATCTAGTAGACCCAACTGCTTTTTAAGTTGCAAAATACGCGCGGCCGCTTGGCGCACACGCGGCGTTAATTTTTGTTCCTGTACGTGCGTATTAATTTGGTCAAACAACGTAAGCGGCTTAATGTAGCGGCCTAGCAAAATCATATCCGCACCCGCCGACAAAGAACGCGCCGCGCAACCGGAAATCGTACAAAATTGCGTGGCTCCTTTCATATCCAAACTATCGGTTACAATAAGCCCTTTAAATCCCATTTCTTCGCGTAGTAACCCCTGTAAAATCGGTTTAGAAAAAGAGGCCACTTCTTTTTTATCCAGTGCCGGATATAATACGTGCCCCGTCATTACACCGGCCACCCCTTGTTCAATCGCTTTTTTAAAAGGGGCCAGATGAATGCGTTGCAAATCGGCCTTGGAAGCGTTGACAACCGGTACTGCGTAGTGGGAATCTAAAGATGTATCCCCATGCCCCGGAAAATGTTTTACAATCGGCACAATCCCCGCGGCCTTAAAACCATTTAAAAGCGCCATACCCATTTTGGTAACGGTAGCCGAGTCCGACCCGAAGGAACGCACGCCGATAATCGGGTTACGCGGATTACTATTTACATCTAGCACCGGCGAAAAATTGATATGCACACCCGCACTGCGCAGTTGTTGGCCAGCCAAATACGCCAGCGTAGCCGCTTTTTCTTCGTCTTGGCTGGCAGCCAAAAGCATATTGGTAGGTAAATAATCAAACCCCAAGGTAATGGGAGTGTAAACAGTCCCTCCCTCGTAATCAATGGAAACCAAAAGCGGTATTTTATGCGGAGACTTGGCCGCCCAGCTTTGTAATTTTTCAATTAAGCGGCGCGTTTCTTTGAGCGAATAATTCCCCCATTGAATCAGCACACCGCCCAATTTGCCTTGCTCAATGGCCGGGCGTACCAATTCGGCACTGTCCACATCTACAAAAGCAACCAAGGTTTGGCCTAATTGTTCCTGCGGGGATAAATCTTCCAACTTTACCGCCCCGAATAGCGGTAACGTAACAAGCAAAAAGAGCGCGGCTAAAAATTGTTTCATGGATTAACCTCTACCATTACTAATTCCGCCGGAGCTAAAAAGCGCAAGGGGATTCCCCAGTAAAACACGCCGGAGGTAATATAAAATTTCATGCCGTTTACATCATGTAAACCATAAATACGCGGAAATTGCGTTTTAACTAAATAGTGAAAAGGCCATAACTGCCCGTTGTGCGTGTGCCCACTAAGCATAAGGTCCGTCCCGTGCTGCGCGGCAACTTCGGCCAGTAGCGGCGTGTGGCTGAGCAAAATAATGGGTTGTTGTGGATTTAAACCGCCCAGTAATTTAGCTACTTGCCCGGCGGAAACACCGGTGGTTCGTATATCTTTAAGCCCGGCAATTTGCACGCCATTAGGTAACGCAGTGGCCTCATTTTCCAAAAGTGTAATATCGGCATCTTTAAAAAATTGTTTGCTATCCCCGTAGCCCATGTAATACTCGTGATTGCCCAGTACACCAAAACTACCCAGCGGCGTTTTTACTTGTGCCAAACGTGCGGCATATTTTTCCCGGTCCGGGCCATATTCAAACACATCTCCCAACACCAAAATACCGTCGGGTTTTTCGGCCTCCAGGCGGCGCAGCACCTTATCAAAACGGGAAAGGGAAACGCCCATTCCTAAGTGCGTATCGGAAAGTACCGCCCATTTCATTTGGGGAGCCCCGGGAATTTGCACCATAATTTTTTTAACTTTGGGGGTACTAAAACCGCCCCAAAAAGAAATAATCCAGACCCCAACTAATATAACTAAACTTACCGGAAATAAAAAATTTGTTTTCACGTGAAAACAAGTTAACAATATATACAAAATAAAAAACCCGACAGAAAGAGCAAAAGATAAAAATACTAGTCCCAAATACGTGTAGGCAAAATAATAAAGCGCGTGCCAAAACAGCCCCGTTTGGTGGGTGCGGGTCAGCGTAAACCCGGCAAACATTACCGCGCTAAGCAGCCCCATAACAAGCAGTGACCCTTTAACGCCCATGGACGGAAAACATTTAATCAGCCACGCCCCGGCAACTACCTGCATGAGAAACGCAACCAGGCAAAAAACGAGGTAAAACATACTCATAGCTATATTGTAAGAAATTTACCCCTTTCTCTACAACAAAAAACAACCCAGCTCCTCTTAAAAAAGATATAATATAAGTATCTTATTTTTTAGAGGTTTTATATTATGACAGTTCGTGTCCGTTTTGCACCTTCCCCGACGGGATTTTTACATATTGGCGGTGTGCGTACCGCTTTGTTTAACTACTTATTTGCCAAAAAAAATAAAGGCACGTTTTTACTACGCATTGAAGATACCGATGAAGAACGTTCTACGCAGGCCTCTACCGACGCTATTTTTGAAGGGATGCAATGGATGCAGTTAAATTGGGACGAAGGCCCCATGCCGGACGGCACCGACAAAGGCCCCGATGCCCCGTATTATCAGGCCATCCGCGCCGACCAAGGAATTTACAAAAAATACATTGACCAGCTCTTAGCCGAAGGCAAAGCCTACAAATGCTACTGCACCGAGGAAGAACTGGAAGCCAACCGTCAAAAATGTTTGGCCGAACACCGCCCGCCGAAGTACTCCGGCAAATGTGCTCATTTAACGAAGGAAGAACAAGCCGCTTTGGAAGCGCAAGGGCGCAAATACGTCATCCGTTTCCGTATGCCGACCGAAGGCGACGTGGAGTGGGACGACCTCATCCGCGGACACGTTAAATTTGCCAGCAAAGATTTGTATGATTTAGTTATCCAAAAAACTAGCGGCTACCCGACGTATAACTTTGCCGTAGTGGTGGACGACCACCTCATGCGTATGACACATATCATCCGCGGGGACGACCACATCTCCAACACGCCGGCACAAATTCAAATCTACCGCGCACTAGGTTGGAAGGAACCCATTTTTGCCCACCTTTCCATGATTCACGGACCCGATGGCAAAAAGCTTTCCAAACGCCACGGAGCTACCAACGTAGTGGAGTTTCGCAATATGGGTTACTTACCCGAAGCCCTTAAAAACTACTTGGCGCTTTTGGGGTGGGCAACGAGTGATTCCCAACAGATTTTTGCACCGGGCGAGCTAGAAGAAAAGTTCGATATTTCCGGCTGTCAGCCTAGCCCGGCTGTTATGGACCCCGAAAAACTAAACTGGATGAACGGGGAATATATCCGCGCTACTTCGTTAAGCCGTCTGACCGACCTGGCCTTGCCGTTTATTGAAAAAGCCGGTATTAACGTCAGCGGCGTGGACCGCAAACGATTAGAAAGCATTATCGGTCTGGAACAAGAAAAATACAAACTGCTTACCGAAATCCCGGATTTAATCCGCTTCTTCTTTGAAGAACCGGTAGTGGAACAGGAAGCCATTGACAAAGTATTTTCCAAGCCCGAAGCCAAACAAGTGCTGCAAGGAATTTACAAAGTATATAGCGAAATTACTGATTTTACCGACGTAAATTTGGAAACTGCCGCACGGGCCTACGCCAAAGAAAACGGCTTAAAAGCCGGGCAGATTTTCCACCCGGTGCGCGTAGCGGTTTCCGGCCGTACGCACGGGCCGACGTTGTTTAAAATGCTAGAGTGTATGGGTAAAGATACGGTACTGGCTCGTCTGCAAAACGCTGTAAAATATTGCAAATAATTCACGTAAAAAGGGTTTGCATGAAATATTGGTTTTTTAACGGCAATGACGTAGTGGGGCCGTTTACGGTAAAAGAACTGACTCAACAAAAATCTTTTAGCGAAACAAGTTTAGTGTGCCCCGAAAATTTTAGTGATGACCAAGACCACTGGCAAGTGGCCGCTACATTTGCCGAATTAAAACCCTTTGTAGTCCACACGCCGGACCCATTGGAAAATACCACCACCTTTGAGCAGGAACTTGATACGTTGCTCAACGAAAAATCTCCGCTTGCTTTTGATGAAACCCCTAGTGAGGGCCCTGGCATGGAAATCCCCAAAAAACCGGCCAAACCGGGCCCTATTGAAGAATATTTTAACCGCGTAAAAGAGGAAGATTTAGGGGATATTTTAGGGATTCCCAACCCCAACGACAATTCCGACATGGACCTGGCCCACGCACTGGAAAAACAACTAGCCAAAACTTCTTCTACCAGGCGGGAAAAACAAGAAGCCGCCGTAGATGAACAAACCGCGGCCGAACTTACACAAGCTAGTGCCACACACCATGTAGCGACTGCTACCGAAGTATTTGGGCCACAAACACCGACGACTGCGCCACAAACAACGCAAGCACAATCCGCGCCCCAGGCCACGCAAGCGCAAAAAAATCCGGAACCAACGCTTTCCATGCCGACCGTAGAACCGGAAACCATGCCCGTACTTGCCCAAGAACCGATTGTAAAACCTGCGGCGCAAGAACCGGTAATAACACCTGCTGCGCAAGAAACGCAAAACGAAAACCCGCAACCGACCCCTACGATTCAAACTTCTCTCCCTGCCGAAGAGAAGGATGCCCTCATTTCCCCGCAAGATTCGGTAGAAATCATTACCGACCCTACCCTGCTGCGTAAAGAAAAAGTGGAAGTAAACAGTGTGCGGGCGCATCTAAAACAAACGCAGGAAATGAAAGATTTTTTAAATGAAACCCAAAATACGCGTCTAAAACACCGGGCGGAAACACAACGCCGCACAATTGTTATGTTACTGGCGGTATTAGCCATTATAGCCGGGTTATTACTGGCCTTACAGTTGCGCCCCAAAGAAGAAAAACTGGCGGTAGCCTCCGTCCCTTCCACAATGCCTTCCGCAGAGCTGTTGGAAGAACCCGTTGAACCGGCATCGCTTGTGGTGCAACCGGCAGCTTCTCTTTCGCAAGAACAAAAGGCATTGTCCATTGTGCAAAACTATCCGCTAAGCAACCAACGCGGCTCTTTAGCTTCTTATTTAAACCGTATTTACAAAAGCCAACTGGCACAAGGATACCAAGCTATATGGCAAGCCGAGCCACTCTATAAAAACACTTACATTGTAAAATATCAGTTGACCAAAACGCGAAAAGAACCTATCATATATGTATTCCAGGCTGATGTGGCCCAAGGCAAACTAACCGGTGCCTTAAATAACATTTCACTGGATTTAGTTGGGAAAATATAAGAAAAAGGGGACAAACTTATGATACTGATGGACGATTTATTTGCACTGATGAAAGCGAAAAATGCTTCCGATATTCACCTGGCCGTAGGCGTTCCTCCTGTACTGCGTATACAAGGCAAATTATATGCTACACAATTTGAAGCACTTACCAAAGAAAGTGCACAAACACTAATTTACTCTATCATGAACGATGAGCAACGCCAAAAATTTGAAGAAGATTTAGAGTTGGACTTTTCCTTCGGTTTAAAATCATTAGGCCGCTTGCGTGTAAATATTTATAAAGAAAAAGGTTGTATTGCCGCCGCGCTACGTTCCATTCCTAACACTTTCCAAACCTTTGAAGAACTTAACCTGCCGCCCGTAGTTTATAATTTGATGAAACTAAACAAAGGGCTCGTGCTAGTAACCGGGGCTACCGGTTCGGGTAAATCTACTTCGTTAGCCAGTATGATTAACTACTTAAACATGAACGAAAGCAACCACATCATGTCCGTAGAAGACCCGATCGAATTTGTGCACCCGCACAAACGCAGTATTGTCAACCAGCGCGAAGTAGGCAGCGATACCCACTCCTTTGCCGCCGCGTTAAAACATTTCTTACGTCAGGACCCGGATATTATTTTAGTAGGAGAGTTGCGCGACCGAGAAACGATGGAAGCGTGCCTCACATTGGCAGAAACCGGGCACTTGGTGTTTGCCACCTTGCACACCAACGATGCGGTACAATCCATCAACCGTATTATTGATGTGTTCCCCCCCAACCAACAGCCGCAAATCCGCACACAGCTTTCGTTTGTGTTGGAGGCCATTTTATCGCAGCAGTTAATCCCTGCCTTAAACGGCGGACGTGCTATGGCGTGTGAAGTGTTAGTTGCCAACTCTGCCGTACGTAGCTTAATCCGCGACGCAAAAACCGAGCAGATTGTTTCCACCATGCAAACCAACGCCAACTTGGGTATGCGCACTATGAACGAAGCGTTGGGCCAACTGTATATGGAAAAGAAAATCAGCTATGAAACTGCGCTTGCTTACAGCAGTGACCAAGGCAGTCTAAAAACCTACCTACAACAAAAGCTAGGCGGTAACTTTAAATAAAGTTCTGTGCACTCAAAAACAGCCCGTACAAAATTGTACGGGCTGTTTTTTGCGGGCACATGAAATTAAATGTTAATAACCAACATACCGGGAGTAATGAGCATCCAAAAATTAACCAACGCCCCTAGACTTAAAAAGGGTCCAAACGGAATTGCATCACCGCCTTTTTTGCCGTGGCGAAGCATAGCGTATACTGCGTACACCAGACCAAAAAAAGACCCCATTACAACCGTAGTAATCACCCCTTGCCAACCGATAAATGCACCAATCCCAGCCATCAGTTTTACGTCTCCGCCACCCATAGCTTCCTTCTTAAAAATCCACGTACCCAGTAGCGCAATAGCCAGTACGCCAAATAGTCCAACCCCGGCTCCTAACAGGGAAGCCAATACTTTTTCCCACCACAGGCCATGGAAATTAGGGTTGCACCAGGCAAACGCCACACCCAGTACGATAAGACCCAACGAGAAGCGGTCCGGAATAATCATCAGTTCCAAATCAATGACCGACAAAATAATCAGGAAATAAATGGCGGTTAGCTGAACAGCCGTCCATACGCTAATGCCCAACTTCCATACAAACAAAACCGTAAGAATCCCCGTTACCAATTCCACTAGCGGATACTGCATGGAAATAGGCGCTTTGCATTGGCGGCATTTCCCCCGCAGCAGTAAATAACTTAGTACCGGGATATTATCGTACCATTTAATAGGCGTGTTGCATTTAGGGCAAAAAGAACCCGGCCATACAATAGATTTGCCTTGCGGAATACGATAAATGCAAACGTTGAAAAAACTACCCAGTATAAGTCCAAAAATTCCGGCAAAAACAAGCGTAAAAGTTTGCATATTACTGCACTGTCCAATGTTTACCGTAACTATCGTGCTTATCCACATTGACAAAGAAATCGCCAAAGTGCGGATCGGACGGGTCATTTACATACGCCCACCCGCCGGTTTTGGTATAGGCTTGCTCATACGTTCCGGTAGATACGTGCGAATTAGGCGGATAACCGGGCACACGCGCTTGCGGAATTTTTTCAATATACTGAGGAATTAAACTAGACAAGTCATCCGTAGGGTACATCCCTTGATGTTCCCCGTAGTAAGCGGCAATGGCGCTACGCACTTGTACGAGTTTATGCTTGGTGTTACCTTCTTTGGCTTTGTTTACCAGCGCGATAAACTTGGGGGCCGTCAACCCGAGCAGCAGGACCAACACCCCGAGCATCACCAAAACTTCTGTTAACGTAAAACCTTTTTTCATAATGCTCCTTATTTTAAATGCATGGCAATATAGGCAAACACTTTAGCATCCCCCAATGTGTTTTTGATACTGCTATATTCATTAGGTTGATGGGCCATATCGTCTAATTTAGAAAATACAACCGTCGGGTAGCCGGCATTACGCAAATACGCGCCTACCGTTCCGCCGCCTACACCCATAGGGCGCGGATTATTCTTATACACCGCTTTGGCCGCGGCCGTAGTCAGGGCTACCAGTTCCGCTTTTTTATCCGTAGGTAGTGAAGCGTGCTCCTGGATAATATCCATTTTGATTTTTACTTTAAATTGTTTTTCAATAGACGCCGCTATTTTTTTGATTTCTTTAAGCACGTCCGCATTTTTATAGCACGGAAGAACGCGGCAATCTAAGTAAAACACGTCCGTACCCGGAATCGTATTCACATTCGGCACGTTGGCTTCTTTTTTAGTCGGCTCAAACGTACTGGTAGCTTCGGGCGCAAAAAGCGCATCTTTTTTGTTGAATTTTTTATACAAATCGCCCAATTTTACAATAAAGTGCGCGCCGGCACGATGGGCGTTAATCCCGCTATGGGGCGTAGAAGAGTGGGTTTGTTTGCCGCTAACGGTAAACTTGACCCAAAGCATGTTTTTCTCGGCAATTTCTACCATGGTTCCTTGCGGGTTGCCACCGTCGGGCACGAGGAAAGCATCTTGTTTGGTAAAAAGCTTTTTGTGATTTTTTAAAATATCCACAATCCCGTATGTACTGCCAATTTCTTCATCGGCATTTAATAAAAGAGCATACGTGCATGGGGGGCGAATCCCCAGGTCCATCATGGCCTTTACTGCCAATAACCCTGACACCAACCCTTGCTGGTTATCTTCGCTTCCGCGACCGTAAATTTTATCCCCTTTGACTACCGCTTTAAAGGGGTCGGTTTTCCATAATTTCAAATCGCCGGGCGGAACAATGTCCATGTGCGCCATCACCCAAAGCGTTTTGTTTTTATTTTTACCGTAATATTTGGCTACTAAATTGGGACGGTAGCCGCCTTTGCCTTTGGGGTCTTTGGCTTTGATAACCGACACTTCATCAAATTTCATGGACTTTAAAACGCTTAGCAGATATTCCGCTTTGGCGTGTTCGCCTTCGCCCCCTTCGTACGGAGACATTGCCGGGCAAGCAATCATATGGGACTGCAAATCAATAACGGTTTGTTTATAGGTATCAATTTTTTTAAATAATTCTTTTTCCATGGATTCCTCCTACAAAGGGTTTTGCGTTTCTATAAATTGTGTTTCCACATCAAATTTTTGGGCGGTAACTTCCATAAGCGCACGAATCCCGCATTTTTCACTAGCGTAATGGCCCAGAGCAATACAGCTAATGTGCCCCTCGCGGCACCACTCATAAACCGGTTCGTCCAATGTGCCGGTAATGTAGAGGTCCAACTTTTGTTCAATGGCTTGCGGCAACATACTGTACGCCCCACCGCTAATCACGCCGACGGTTTGCACCGTCTGCGGGCCAAAACCAAATACTTGTGCTTTACTGCCGCAAAATTGCTCTAGTGTTTGGACCACTTGCGTAAGCGCACAAGCGGGCACACTCCCCGCATAGCCAATTTCTACTCCATGATACTGTCCAAATGGGCGAACTTCCTGCGCGTTTAGTGCGCGCATAAGGCAAACATTATTGCCAATTTCCGGGTGCTTATCCAGCGGCAAGTGATAGCCGCACAACCCCAAATTATGCGTTAGTAAATATTTGATACGCTCCCCAAACAGGCCGGTAATAGCTTGCTCCTGCCCCCACAATAGGCCATGGTGCACACAAATTAAATTCGCGCCGCTTGCGTGGGCTTGTTCAAATAAGTCCTTACAAGCCGACACACCAAACACAATCTTTTTTACGTCCTGTGGGCCCTGCACTTGCAACCCGTTGTGGCTAGCATCGGGGATATGGGCGATATCCAAATACGCATTCCAAAAATTTAAAACTTCGTCGCACTTTACCATAAAATTATGATATCATTTTATACGTATGAAAAGAACACTTTTTTTAATTTTTTCTTTGTTGATTTGCGTTTTTAGTGCTCAAAGCCACGAAACAATAGCCCCGTTTTTGCCCGCGCAGGAAAAGAAATCGGCGGCTAAAGAAGCCCCCATTACCGTACAATATCCCTATGAAAAAATGAAACTGCCCCGGGGAACGGAAGAGGTTTTTATTTTGGGGCAAGTAAATTTGCCCATGCCCGCTACACTCAATATCAACGGGCAAGATATAGAACTCTACAAAAACGGGGCCTTTGTGGCCTTTTTACCGGTAGGCAGCGGGGAGTTTGCCTTTGTACTGACTGCCCAAAGCGGGGATCAAACCGTACAAGCCGTACGTCACGTAAAAGTGCCCGGCATCCCCCAACAAACCTCTTCTAAAAAGGCCGCGTTGGATAAAAAGGAAATGTTCCCCCAGCACAAAGCAGAAATGTGGCCCGGAGATATCATAAACCTGTACGTACAAGGTACCCCCAGTGGGAAAGTAACCGCCAAATTACCGGCCCTTAAAAACGGGGAAAATATTACTTTAAAAGAAGACAAAACGCATCCGGGAACTTACCGCGGGTCTTTCACTATAGATCCCACCCAAAAAGAAAAATCTACCAAAGTAATTTACGAAATGGAAAACGGCCCCAAAAACTCTAAAGTCAAAGTAAAGGCCCCCGCCAAAATCTATGTGCGCAGTACCCAAGAACCGTTTAGCTATGCGTTAGTAACTAAACCCGGCGTGAAAGTGCGCAAATTACCTACGGCTTCGGGCAACTTATACCCGGATTACCGCGCCTACGGCGTGGTGCAGGTACGCGGAGAACGAGCCGGGCAATATCATTTGTGGCTAAGTGATACCGAACATGCCTGGCTGGAGAAAAAACACCTCAAAGACACCAAAGCCCCCAAAGAAGAGAATGTTTTATCGTTTATCCGCACCGAAAGTACAGATACGCACACCCGTTTTATTTTTTCTCTAAACCGGGCCGTCCCGATACAAATTCACGAGTATAAAGACCGCCTGGAATTAACTCTGTATTACATAGACAAATTTGAGCAAAACTTTAGTTTAGATAACACCTCTGCGCTCGTTTCCAATATTCAATGGGCCGAACCCGCCGAACGGGCAGTATCTTTCCGCATCTTATTAAATAAAAACGCCAAACTATGGGGACATGGTTATGATTTTAAAGACAATCAACTGATTTTAGATTTGGTGCATGAACCAGTGCGTACCCCTACCGCCGAAAAACCTTTGGCCGGGGCCCGCATTGTCATTGATGCCGGGCACAGCCCACACCGCCAAATTCCTTACGATGGTGCTATCGGCTCAACCGGGTATTTGGAATATGAAGCTACCATTGCCTTGGCAGAAGAATTAAAACCCAAATTGGAAAATGCCGGAGCTACGGTTATTATGACCCGGCAAGGGACTAATCAAATGACGTTGCAGCAACGTTATGAAAAAGCCCTAGAAAAAGAAGCGCACTTGCTGGTCAGCTTGCATTACAATGCTTTGCCAGCCACCGTTAACCCCTTAGCTCGGCCGCGCGGATATAGCGTGTATTACAATTATCCGCACAGTTTTGCGCTGGCTGAAGCCATGCATAAATCGTTTACCAAAAATGTAAATCTGCCCGATGACGGCATGATTGCAAACGACGTGTTGTTTATTCCACGTATTTCGCAATTTCCTAGTATTTTGGTGGAAAACGCTTATTTGATTTTACCGCAGCAGGAAGATTTGGCAAAAACACCCGAGGGGCGCGCCCCGTTTGTAAAAGCACTTTACGAGGGGATTTTAGATTTTTACCAAAAAACGCCCGAAAAAGAAATCATAAAGAGAAGTAAACCTAAAAAATAAATGGCACAAAGTATTGTAAAATAAAATCACAAGGAGCCGGTATGCAAGAAACCTTATTTTGTATTGTTACCCCACAAGCCCGCACATACTATAAAGCCCTGTGCGTAGCTACGGAATTTTTGGATAAAGACAATAATATTATCAACAAAACCGGAACTATTCCCAACGGAGAAGTAAATGAAATTAACGCCACCTCCCTTACCAAAAAACACTTTGAAAACGGGAAATTAAACGGCACGTTGGAAGTAATCAATTTGGCCGATAATTCTGTCACTTTTAGTGAAGAATATGAAGACGGACAACTGGTTTGCGTAACCGAGCATAATGCCCCGTTACTTAAAGAAACCATCTCCGAAATGGAAAAACAACCTATTTACTCCGGTACGGTACTCAAAACCACTAAAGATGTCCGCGCTTTTTATGTAGACGGCAAACAAGTAGCCGAGGAAACACTTTCCGCCAACGGAACGGCCCTGGAGTTATTAGGAAATATTCCCGACGGAGAAGTAAAAGAATTTAACGAGTCCGGCAAACTAAAAACGCAAGCCACCTACCAAAACAACAAATTACAAGGCACACTTACCCACTACGATAACGAAGGTCACGTATTATCCGTAGAAACGTACGAAAACGGAATCTTAAACGGACCCGCCACCTATTACAGTTATGTTTCCCAAGGGCCTTTGTGCACCTCGTGCCAGTATAAACAGGCCTTGCTGGACGGAGAATTTATTGTAAAACAAGAAGACGGCACCATCCGCGAGCAGTCTTTTTACGTGAAAGGGCGCTTACACGGAGCCCGCCACACTTTTTATGTCAACTCAACACCCGAAAGTGAAGAAACTTATGCAGACGGCAAACTACAAGGAACCCGTAAATTATTTTTCCCTACCGGGCAACTGTGGTATGAAGAAAATTATGAAAACGGACGTCTGGAAGGAGAACGAACCGAATTTTTTACCAACGGTAAAATGCGCTTGAGTGAATTTTATTCCGACGGGACTTTAAACGGCCAACGCAACCAGTATAACAGCTCTGGCGAACTAATCGCCAGCGATGAATATCACTGGGGAAATATTGTGCACAACACCGGATATCGCCTACAATGAAAATAACGTATTTGTGCCCCGCTAAAATCAATTTGTTTTTAGAGGTCAACGGCAAACGTCCCAACGGATACCACGAATTAACGACCTTGTTTGCCAAAATTGATTGGACCGATAAACTAACGCTAGATGTAAAACCTGCTAGCACTACTCATATTTCTTTGCAAATAACCGGGCCGTTGGGTGCGCACATTTCATCCACCCCCAGTAATTTGGTATGGAAAGCCGCCCAAGCTTTTTTAGATCACTATGAGTTAACTGCCAATATACACATCGTATTAGAAAAACATCTTCCCACCGGGGCTGGGCTAGGAGGGGGCTCATCCGATGCGGCCGGGGTGCTGCTGATTTTGTGCCAAGTTTTCCATAAAAACCCGCTCGATTTAATTGACCTAGCAGCTCGTTTAGGGGCGGACGTTCCGCTCTTCTTATACCCGGATACGTTTTTAAAAGGAGAGGGAATCGGCGAAAAATTGACCCCCGTTGCGGCTAGCGCGAATTTGCCCTATTTGGTATTGGTCTATCCGCAAGTACCCGTCAGCACGCGGGAAGTTTTTGCGCGGCTCAAATTATCTTCGCACGAGGAAATATTGACAAACCTTTCTAAATTAGATAAACTAATAGATGTCGTAAAAAATGGGTCTGCACTAAGACAGTGGAAACCCTTGCTCTTTAACAGATTAGAGGAATTTGTACTCCCGTTTGTACCGGCCGTAAACCAAGCTCTAAATGAATTACGCCAAACAAACGAAAGTATTTGTATGATGTCCGGTTCTGGTTCTACCGTATTTTCATTAGTTGGCACTAAAAAAGATGCGCAAGAACTTGCAGCCCGCCTGCAACCGATTAAAGCGTTGGTTGTTCCAACTGCTTTCTACGGAGGACGTATATATGCAAATTACGGAGATCAATGTCCATCTAACCCATGAGGATCGCCTCAAGGCGTTTGTAAGTGTAACGTTTGACAATTGTTTTGCCGTACGCAACATGAAGATAGTAGAAGGGAACAAAGGCTTAATCCTGTGCATGCCATCACGCAAGACCGCGCGGGAAGTTTACCAAGATTTGGCCCATCCTATCACGCAAGAGTTTCGCTCTTATTTAGAGACAAACATCTTGCAGGCGTACCAGGAACAAGTGGAAGCGGAAAAGAACCAAGAAGGTCAAGTAAGTTCTTCTACTGCCCAAGCTTAAATGTTACGTAAGATACTGTAACCACCCTTTTAAGCATCTTGCAAGCAGTATCTTTCCCTTTTACTTCCGGATGGTGAAATGGTATCACTACTGGTTTTGGTCCAGTCATTCTAGGTTCGAGTCCTAGTCCGGAAACCATATAAAGACCCCCACACACGTGGGGGTCTTTATATGGTCCGTACAGCAACACCAACTGCTTGGTGTTGCGTCAGGACTCGAAAGCCGGAGCCTTGTGCGAGTTTGAGTGCATAGCACGAAAGGCGAGCATGGCGAGGCGGAGTCGCGAGCGGCGCGCGTCAGCAAGGCGACTTGTGATCGAGCCCCTAGTCCATTTCTTAAATTTTCCCGAAGGCAGCGAGCCCTCTTTACGGACAAGCCACGTGTACCCGCTCTTCTATGGGTAGAAATTCTTTGCCAGGGGCCTCTTTGTGTAAAGGAACCCCAAAAGGCATTTGGGCAATTAACTTCCAATCCAGCGGTACATGAAACTGCCGGTGCACCTCTAAATCTACAAGTGGATTATAATGTTGCAAGCTGGCCCCCATGCCGTTTTCTGCTAGTGCCGTCCAAACGGCAAACTCCGCCATAGCGTTAGCTTGGTAAGCCCACAAGGGGAAATTATCCTTATACGCCGGGAACTGCATCTGTAAACTCTCCACCACACTCCAATCCTCAAAAAACAAAATAGTCCCATGGGCCGCCGCAAAAGAAGCCAGTTTCTCTTGGGTCGGGGCGAATTTTTCCGCAGGAACAATCTGCGCAAGCTCGTGCTTGGCAATTTCCCAAAATTGTTTGTGGCGCTCTCCGCACAAAATCAGCACGCGCGTACTTTGACTATTAAACGGGCTGGGCGTGTACTTGACGTTTTCTTGCACCAATTTGACAATTTCTTCTTTAGGAAGCGTGCTTTTATCGGTCAAATCATACCGGCTACGGCGTTGTTTAATAAGGTCCAAAAATTCCTGTTTCATAATTGCCTCCTTAAGTAGGATGTGTTAGTTAGAATAAAAGTTTTTGAAAACGAAGTCAACACAAAAAAATTGATTAGAAACAAAATACCCGCTCAAGCGAGCATTTTATCTTTACCCCCAGCGAGGGTTGCCTTCCGAACGGACACCGGGTTTTCAAACAAATTTGCGCCAGAACGCGGCGCGAAAAGGCGAAGTATACTGTGCGAAGCGGCGCGGTAGCGCCGAGGTATTCGACCGAGTTTGCAACAACGAAGTAGGACATTTTAGGCAGAAATACCCCCGGCGGGAGTTGAACTCGCAACCTCTTCCTTAGGACGGAATCGCTCTATCCAATTGAGCTACGGGGGCGC
>CACXHA010000002.1 GCA_902767385.1 uncultured Elusimicrobium sp. | reverse complement strand
GGCAAATTTAAAACCAGTTTCCCGTCGCAAAAAGATGCGTTTGGAAAAGTAGAAACCGACGAGCTTGTTCTATCCCAACCGGCCCAAGCGTACCGTTACCGTTTGCAATTTTACGGGGATGCCGAACTTTTATCTTTAGCGGTCAGTATCGTGCGCGCTCCTTTTGTGTATGACGAAAAATTGGCCCTGCACTTGCCGAGCGGAACCAATATTCAACAAGTGCGCCCGCTTTCTCAAATGCAGCAAGATACACCGCACAAACGTCGCATTTGTAGCCCGTGTTCGCTTTACATGGCGCTTAACTCCCTGGGATATGTGGTGCCGCTGGCGCAAATTTTGCCGCGCGTGTTTGACCAAACGGCCGATATATACGGCAACTGGCTTTTTAATATGGCCGCGGCGGCCGAGTTCGGCGCACAAGCTTTCTTCCGTCGGTTTTCTTCGCTGGCGGAATTAAAGGAATTTGTCACGCCGGATAGTTTGGTAATTGCCAGTATCGCGTTTAAAAAAGACGAACTGCCCGGCGCTCCGCTTGAAAAAACACCCGGTCACTTGGTGCTGATTCGCGGTTACAAAGCCGGCAAGATTTTAGTGGCAGACCCGGCCGCTCCCGATGATAATAGCGTCCTGCGTGAATATGATGCCAAAGCCTTTGCCTGCGCGTGGTTGAAAAATAAACAAGGGGCGGCATACGTAGTGAGGCACGCATGAAAAAACTAGGGTTTTTGCTACTGGCCGTTTTGTGTTTTTTTGCGTGTGCCCGGCCCGAACTTCCAGACACGCTGATTGTAATTCACAAAGGGGAAATGGAATCGTTGGACCCGGTCTATTCATACGACGGGGTTACGCATGGCATGCTCATTAACGTTTATGACACACTCTTAAAATTTAACGGCAGCTCTTTAACCGAACTTTTGCCCTCTATTTCTATTCAAGTACCTACCGTACAAAACGGGTTGCTTTCCACCGACGGATTAATGTATACATTTCCCATCCGCAAAGGGGTCAAATTTCATGATGGTATGGAACTTACGCCCGAAGATGTGCGTTATTCTTTGATGCGCTTTTTACTCTCGGACATTTCCGGTGGTCCGTCCAGCTTGCTTTTAGAACCCATTTTGGGGATTTCTTCCACCCGTAACACGCAGGGCGAAATTATTGTAGATTTTAAGGACGTGGAAAAAGCCATACGCGTGGAAGGGGATAATGTTGTGATTACGCTTAAACGTCCGTTTGCGCCGTTTTTGTCTATCCTTGCACGTTGGAGTTATATTGTCAGCAAGTCTTGGGCGGTAAATCGCGGCGCGTGGGACGGCAGTGAGAAAACATGGAAAGATTTTAATAATTTTGCCAAAGATAGTTCGCCGTTTTTTCAAGAATCTAACGGGACCGGTCCCTTTAAAATTACGCGTTGGGATATTGCCGGGAAAACGTTAATGCTTAGTGCCAATGAAAATTATTTTGCCGGGGCGCCGCAACTAAAAACGATTTTTATGCGTACGGTGGAAGAGCCCTCTACGGTGCGGCTGATGTTAGAAACCGGCGACGCGGATGTGGCGGAAGTATCGCCTAAATTTATTAATCAACTAAAGGGCAATAAACACGTAACTTTATATGATAATTTGCCCCGCTTGCGCACGGACCCGGTATTATTTTTTACGCGGGATATTAATATGGACGCCAACCCGGATGTGGGGTCCGGACGGTTGGACGGGCAGGGGATTCCCGCTAACTTTTTTGATGATATAGATTTACGCAAAGCATTTTTGTATGCCTTTGATTACGACGGGTTTTTAAACCAGTCCATGGAAGGGCGCGGTCAACGGGCTATCGGCCCGGCTCCGCAAGGGTTAGTGCCGCAAGATGACAGTTTTAAGCGCTATGAGTTTAACTTAAAAAAAGCCGAGGAGCACTTTAAAAAAGCTTGGGGCGGACAAGTATGGGAAAAAGGTTTTAAATTCACTATTACCTATAACACCAGCGGGGAAATGCGCCAAATTGCTGCTGAAATTTTAAAGCGAAATGTGGAAAAACTAAACCCCAAGTTCCAAATTGATTTGCGCGGCGTAACATGGCCCGCTTTCTTGGAAAAAACCGCTAAACACCAAATGCCGATTTGGGCGCGCGGGTGGGTGGCAGACTTTGCCGATGCGCATAATTTTTATTTTCCTTTCTTACACAGTCAGGGGCGCTATGCGCTTTCGCAAGGGTACAAAAACCCGCAGGTGGACACTTTGATTGAACAAGCCGTAGCGCAAACAAATCCGCAGGAACGTAATGCTTTGTATAAGCAAGTGCATAACTTGATGTATGAAGATGCCATGCAGCTCTATACCGTCCATCCGACGGGGCTTTGGGCCATGCGCAGCAACGTGAAAGGGTTTACCGACAACCCGGTGTATATGGGCATTTATTACTATCCCATATATAAAATTCCTTCCTAATTTTGTCCATTTCGTTGTTGTGTGCTCGGTCGGATACTTCCGCGCTACCGCGCGCGTGCCGCCAGTATACCTTCCTCGCACCCGCCTAGAACTGGGCAAAATTAGTTTAGAATTTTCTTTCATCTTGCGGATATTTTCCCGTTTGAAAAAGCGTCGCGCCACTTGCCCGGCACGTTATTTTTTGCTATAATAACTTTGCGGGGTAGAGAAGCCCGGTATCTCGCAAGGCCCATAACCTTGAGATCGTTGGTTCAAATCCAACCCCCG
>CACXHA010000001.1 GCA_902767385.1 uncultured Elusimicrobium sp. | reverse complement strand
CTTGCGTGCGGCAGCGGTTAAACTACGAGAAAATGATGATTTTATTGTCAATCGCCAAGATATTGAAATCCCTCACAATGAAATTGGCGAGTTGGCCAGTGTGTTTGTGGATATGACGGAGACATTGCATAAACGTCGTCAAGAGCTGATACATACCCAAGATGAACTGGCCCATATGAACCAGGCGCTAGAAAAACGGGTGGAAGACCGTACGAGCGAACTCAAGCAAACTACGAATGACTTGGTAAAGGCAGAACGTTTGGCAGCTATTGGGCAAATGGCTTCTATTATCAGCCACGAAATCCGCAACCCGCTTGCGGTCATTAGCAATGCCACTCGTTTGATTAAAACATTGGTCCGTTCAACGGATCAAAAGGTTACCAAACAGTTTAATATTATTGAATCAGAAATTCGCCAAGCCAATAGTATTATTAGTGAGGTCCTTGGCTATGCCCGTACCCGCGAGATGATTTTAAGTACCATTGAAGTAAATAGTTATGTGCGCGAATTGCTCCTTTCCTTCCCGGTTGCTCCCGGGGTAACGTTAAAGGCAGATTTGAATGAAGAAAGTGTTCGTGTGAAGGTGGATGCCGAAGAAATAAAACAAGCAATTCGCAATTTAATTACCAACGCTGTGGAAGCTATGCCGACGGGAGGAACCGTTACAGTAGGGACCCGGGTAGGAAAGGAATTGGTGTGTATTTACGTGGCGGACACCGGGCCGGGTGTAAGTGAAGAGATCCGCCATAAGATTTTTTCTCCCTTCTTTACTACCAAGGCGCGCGGAACAGGGTTGGGGTTAGCAGTAGTCCGCAAAGCGATTACGCGCCATAAAGGGAAATTGTTTATTAAGAGTGAACTAGGCAAAGGGAGCTGTTTTCAAATTTATCTTAAAATTTATCGTCGCATAGGGGATACAAATTATGGAGAAGCAAGTTAAAATCTTGGTGGTAGATGATGATAACAACCTGCGGGAAACCTTGGTGGACTTACTTGAAATTGAAGGCTATAAAGTGTACCAGGCGGGGACGGCTGCTGAGTGTTTGGATATTTGTTCAAGTGAATTTTTTAATGTCATTTTGATGGACTATAACTTGCCAGATGAAACCGGACTGGATGTAATTCGCAAAATTCGCGTGTTTAACCAAGACACGCAAATTATTATGATTACGGCGTATGCTTCTCTCAATTCTATTATGGAAGCCATGCAAGAATCTGTGTATGATTTCCTCATGAAACCGGTAGATTTTGATTATTTAAAACGCACGATTAACCGTGCATTAGAAAAGTATTTTTTGGAACAAAGCAACAAAGAATTGTTGGCCCAACTTAAAACTCGTAATGCAGATTTGGACCGTTTAAATAATATGAAGTCCAAATTCTTTTCCATTGTATCGCACGATTTGTCCAATTCGCTAATGACCTTAAAAATGAGCTTTGATATGCTAAAAAAGAAACTCACTCCCAATGAAGACCAGCAGAAAAAATTGATGTTTATGGATGAGTCCATTGGGCAAATTGAACACTTAATTAAGGATCTGGTGGACTGGGCTGCTATTGAAAAAGGGAAATTGCGTATTGAAAAAACCCATTTTGAATTAACGTCCAGTCTGCGTAAAACGGCCGAAATTTTTAAGGCCAAGGCGGAAAAACGAAATATTCGTGTAAGTTTTGAAACTGGAGGGGAAATTCCCGTTTTTGCCGACGAAAAACGTATTCGCCAAGTGATTTCCAATATTTTGGAAAACGCCATCCGCCACACGCCGGATAATGGGCAAATTAGTATCATTGTTAGTAAAATAGACGCAAAAAATGCTAAAGTATCGGTAACGGATTCTGGAGATGGAATCGAACCCGAGATGGCTCCGCAATTATTTACCAGCTTTACACAAGTAGGAGATAAAAGCCGGGTAGGCCGTTTAGGGTTAGGGCTGTCTATTGCCAAAGACATTATTTTAAATCACGAGGGGCGCATTTGGGCGCACAGTGAAGGTTTAGGCAAGGGGGCTTCGTTCAATTTTACGTTGCCCATTGTCAGTTAATTTGAAGGAACAAGAGGAACTTATGCCAACAACGAAGAAAAAGAAAACGACGGTCTTAATTGCGGATGACCAAACATTATTCCGGGAAGGTATTAAAGATATTTTAACCGGTGAGAAGTGGGTGGAAGTAGTCGGGGAAGCCTCGGACGGCTTGGAAGCGGTGGCTATGGCCAAAAAGCTTAAACCCGATGTAGTCCTCATGGATATTAAGCTGCCCAAAATGGATGGTATCAATGCTACGCGCAAAATTCGCGAAGTTTGTCCGCAGGTCAATGTGCTTATTCTTTCCAGTTTTGAAGATGAAGCCCATGTGCTAGATGCTATTCAAGCGGGGGCCAACGGCTATCTGTCCAAAATGTTGCCGGCGGCAGAGCTTGTCAACTCTATCAAAACCTTCACTAGTGAAGGGCTTATGATTCCGCAGCAATTAATGGGCAAACTATTGCATGGCCTTCGCAAAATGGGAGACGGGAGCATCCCCAGTCAAGCCACGCTTACCAAAACGGAAATTAAAATCATGGATTTGTTAGGCAAAGGGCTAAGCAATAAAGAACTAGCCAAAGAACTCAATTGCAGCGTTAAAACAATTAAAAATCACTTAAACAGTGCTTTCCACAAATTAGGGGTTAGCAGCCGTACCGAAGCAGTGGTAAAAGCCATTGAAAAAGGGCTAATTTCCTCAGAAGGAAACGTAATTATTGAAGAAGAATAAATTCTATGAAACTATTGCAACCGGAAAAAGAGAAACTTTCCCGTGGGCAAGCCACCATTGAGTATGTGCTTATGTTGGTGTCTGTCGTGGTGATTTTTTCCGCGTTTGTAACTACGTTTCATACGGATATGGTGCATTATATTTTCTCGTTTATTGGGCAGCTCTTGCCCGAGGGACAATAATATGCACGCGCTCCAGCGGCAGGTGCTACGCACCTTGCAGGAACGCCGGGCACAACTCCTCTTGCCCGCTGTTCTCTTGCTACCGCTCTTTGTGTTAGTGATTTACTTACTGGTGGAAGTAACCAAGGTTTCTATTGCCAAGGTACGCCACCAGTTTGCTTTAGATAATGCGGCGTATTCTCAAATGACCACCGTAAGCGTTTTCTTAAATGCGGTAGGGCTTTTAAATGGTCCCTTGCCCTATCGTGTTATGCGCACCTATAATGAGCCCTTGCAGCTGGTTGACAAAAGCCGTAAATATCGCGGCCAAGATAACCTAACGGTATTTGATTTGTTCTTTCAGGCAGGTGCTGTTCCTACAATAGCATCCGATTATGAATGGGGGAAAAACAAACCACCCAAACCCACCTCTACCGATTGGGGAGTGCATTACATTAAACGCGGGGATTGGGACGACGAAGAAAAAAAGGCCTATGACCGTAGTGAGTGGGAAAAAGAGACCCCGGCAGCTATTAAAGAAGCCGTTGTATTAATGAATAAAGACATTGTGGACAAACACTACGTAGCGGCTAAACAAGTTGGATTGCCCGCTATCAAAGCGTACCTAAATACCTATGTGCAAGTAGGCGATACCTTTAACTTACAAAAAGACTTATACCAAAAACTCATTAAAAACGCGGGTATTTTCCGCGAAGGATATTACCTAAACGTAGACGATTGCAAAAAAGGCGATTGTGCCCGTCAAAGTGCCGGCCGTTTGGTGCCCTATTTATCAATTCCTACTAAACGCCAAGAGGCAGATGATTTAATTGTTTATGTATCTGCGTCTGATATGGCGGGGGGAACTGGCGGAGCTATTGAAATCCCTCTTAAAATGTCCGAAATGGGTGCTGAACCCCTGTTCTTATTTGCGTATCCGGATGGTACGGGCCGCAGTCATTTGCGTCAATTAAAACGCGGGGTTACACTCAAGCAAAATTTCCCTTTACCCAAAAACCATTTTAATATTAACTTGGCCGGTAAATACAAACCCTACGTGCGCAACCGTGTGATTATGAGCTGTCCGCGCACCAATAATAATTGTGTGTGGCCTAACCCGCTGCCCAAGTACAATGTCATTTTGAGGCCCTGATATGAAATTATTTCGCATAAATTCCTGCGGTCAAGCCACTACTGAAATGGTACTTTTGTTTCCAGTACTTATTATCTTTGTCCTCTTCATTATCAAAATTTTTGGTCTGCTAGTCCTCAATCAAAAAATGCAAATTGCGGGCACCTATGCGGCACGTCGTTACCAGTTACAATCCCACGTAACCGAATATTACGAAAAAGGGTGGGACCGCCGTTTTCTTAAAAAAGATGTCCAACGCAAAGTAGAAGAAATGGTCGGGTTTAATAACCCAGGGATGCGCCAATTTTTAAGTTTAAATAGTTTTAAACTGGATATAAATACCGATAACAACTGGACTAAAATCACCCTTACTGCCAATACCAAAGCTCCGCGTATCAAATTTTTGTGTAATTACGATAAAGACCGTGTTTGTGACCGCGACCGCTACTGTTTAAAGGGATACAGTTTTCTGTGTGAAAATGGGGCCCGTATCCAAGTTATCAAATATGCGGGTAAGAATGAGCGTCCTGCCCCGTATGCCCGCCCGGAAAATCGGTAAAATCAAGTTATCTCCCACAAACTTGTTTGAGTATTTAATTGTTCGAACAAAGTATGGGCCTAAAATAGACAGAAAACAGGTCTTGACAAACTATGTTTCTCTATCTATACTAGTATTGAGGTGTATCACTCTGTGTTTGAGCGTGCGGTTTGGTGAGCGCGGGTCAACAAGAGTAGTTTTTATTTGTATAGGGTTAGCAATATGTTTACATTTAAACCAAAAAAAGTTTTTGAGAAAATTAATAAAATGGACCGCAAGCAGGCCTACACCATTGGTGCAATTGCCGTCGTAAGTGTGGTGGCTTTACTCATGTTAATTTCTGCGATGACCGGCGGAGAAAACGACTCTTTTGAGGGAATGAAAACCCGCGGGTATGATTTGGCAAATATGCCTTTTGCCACAGATGAAGCCGAAAAATTTTTACTGGCTAATGCCTACCCGGACATGCGGGAAAACGGCTCTACCCTTTTGTACTCCGCGGCCGAAAAAGAAGCCCGGCAAGAAGCCGATGAACAAGTTGCCGAAGAAGCAGCGTACGAGGGAAATATGGAAGGCGCAGAGGCATCAAATGATTCCGGTTACGCCTCTACCGACCGCGGTGGCTACGGTGGATATGGCGGTGGCTCTGGGCGTGGCCGACGTGGCGGTCATGGTAAGACGGAGATTGGTCAGTTAGGTGCAGCAGGTATGGCCAGTGCCGGAGGTAGTGGTGTAAACGCTACTTGGGGACCAATGGGAGATTTTCGCCAATACAAAGGGCGTGAAGACCGCGGGAACGAAGCCTCTGCTCGGTTAAATACCGGTAATGCGCGTAACGCGTTGGCGCAATTTCGTTCAGGTAGTTTGGCAGCGGCGCGTATTCAACAAAACAAAATGGCAAACGCCGGCAAAGCACTTTATGGCGGTAACGTGGCCGGGAGTGATGCCTTTGGAAAAGACGGTGTGGATTTAAGTAAACTGCAAAACGGCGGGCTTATGCTGGATACTTCTGCCCCTGCTACCACCACAGATTTAGAAAATTTAGATAAAAAAGTAGCCGAAGCCGCCAAAAAAGCTGAAGAACAAAAGAAGGAAGAAAAGCGCGCATGGTGGGAAGATATGCTCATTGACCTTGCCAAACAAGCCGCCAGTTCTTTAGTCGGTGCTGTGATGGACGGAGTAGGGGATAGTATTAAAGGGGCTATTAACGGCAATAGTGCTTCTCGTGCGGCTCGCAAACAATATGGGGCTCAGGTGGCCGGTTCCAATTGGGACAAGCTTTCTGCAGAAGACCAAAACTATTTAACAAGCGTGTATAAAGACAAAGCAGCAAGTACTTGGAAAGATATGCAGCCCAAAGAACGGGCCAAAGTGATGAGTCGCTCTACCACGGCTGTACAAAAGGGACAGGACGCCAAAGTAGAACAAATTGGTAAAGCGCAAGGAACCACGCATACCTCTGAATATTTAAAAAAAGCAGCACAGGAAAGTGGTAATAATAGTGCTAATAACAATACCAGTAGTAACAATAGCAGTAACTAATTTCTCTTCTCTTCATAGTTAATGAGAAATTGGTTGTTACAAAACAAAGTGTCATTCCCAAAGTGGTAGTCGGGAATCTACCACGCGGAAGTAGTTTAAGTAGTTGTAGTCGGGTATAATAAAAGATATTCCCGAACTTGTTTCGGGATCTT